>QCUI01000029.1 GCA_003210775.1 Synechococcus sp. AG-679-A04 | reverse complement strand
CGGAGCACGAGCTGTCCAGTGATGGCAACAGATCACCCGTGCGAGCTCAACGTGCACCGTGAGATTCCGCAGCCTGCACCATCCACCACCCCCGCCGCCCTGTGCAGGGATGCAGTGCTGACAGGACTGGCAGGAAGACTGGGACAGGAGGCTTTCTGATCGTAGAAATTCAAGCTAAGGACCCTTCCTGTAGAGGTCGACGCTGGAGGCGCAATCTGCGGCTTTGCTTCCACTTCCGACGCAAACAGGAATTGCATCCATAGGATCCGCTGTGAACGCTTGATCTCCGTCATGGATCTGCAACGCACTCCACTCCATGACCTCTGCCGAGAGGCCAAGGGCCGCATGGTTCCTTTTGCCGGCTGGGAGATGGCAGTGCAGTTCTCAGGGCTGATCGCCGAACACAAAGCCGTGCGTGAGGCCGTCGGGATGTTCGATATCTCCCACATGGGCGTACTTCGGATCGAAGGCAGCAACCCCAAGGACGCACTCCAGACTCTGGTACCAACGGACCTGCACCGGATCGGAGTAGGGCAGGCCTGCTACACCGTGCTGCTGAATGACAACGGCGGCATCCGTGATGACCTGATCGTCTACGACCAGGGAGAAACTACATCAGGCGACGGCACCTTGTTGGTGGTGATCAATGCCGCCTGCGCTGACAGCGACACGGCCTGGCTAAAGCAGCAGCTGGAACCCCGCGGACTGCGTGTTCAGGATGAAAAAGGAGATGGCGTGCTGCTCGCCGTGCAGGGTCCAAAAGCGATCGCAATTCTCGAAACACTCAGCGGAGAGTCTCTGCACGAGCTACCCCGCTTTGGACATCGCCTGTTGCGATTGCAAGGGCTGAGCAAACAGGTGTTCTGCGCCCGAACCGGCTACACGGGAGAAGACGGAGCTGAACTCCTGCTGAGCCGGACAGACGGACGCAAACTCTGGGCGAAACTGCTGGAACTGGATGTCGTGCCCTGCGGCCTGGGAGCACGAGACACCCTGCGTCTGGAGGCCGCCATGCACCTCTATGGCCAAGACATGACCGCCAGCACCAACCCGTTCGAGACAGGCCTGAGTTGGCTGGTCCATCTCGAGATGCCGCAAGACTTCATTGGACGCAAGGTTCTGGAGCAGGTCGCCGCCGATGGAGCCTCCCAGCGACTGGTGGGACTGAAGCTTCAGGGACGCGCCATTGCCCGGCATGACTACCCAGTGCTGCACAACGGGGAAAAAGTGGGGGTAGTCACCAGCGGCAGCTGGTCACCCACCTTGGAGGAGGCCATCGCCCTTGCCGTTGTGCCCAAAGAACTGGCCAAAGTCGGCAGCGAACTTGGCGTGGAGATCCGAGGGCAGGTGCAACCGGCCACAGTGGTGAAGCGACCCTTCTATCGACGTGGATAAAGGGGCCCGGGCTATGGGAAACTCGCCTGTCACCAGCTGATAGATCCCATGCGCAGCAATGGTTGCGGCGACCTGCGCAAGCAGCACATTGATAAGCAGGTGCAGCTCTGCGGCTGGGTGGATCGACGCCGAGACCACGGCGGTGTGATTTTCATTGACCTGCGCGACCGCAGTGGCACCGTGCAAATCACCGTGGACCCAGACCTGGGTGCCGAGGCTTTTGCTGTGGCCGAACATCTGCGCAGCGAAACCGTGCTGCAGGTGAATGGCAAGGTGCGAGCCCGCCCAGCCGAATCTCTCAACGACAAGCTGGCAACCGGTGCTGTGGAAGTGCTGGCCAGCAGTATCGAAGTCTTGAACAGCGTGAAAGGGAACCTTCCCTTCCCCGTTTCGGTGCACGACGAGGAGAACACTCGTGAGGAACTGCGCCTGCGTTACCGCTATCTGGATCTGCGCCGCAAGCGCATGAACGACAACCTGCGCCTGCGGGCCCAGACCATCCAGGCCGCCCGCCGTTTTCTAGAGGAGCAGAGCTTCATCGAGGTGGAGACTCCCGTGCTGACGCGCTCCACACCGGAAGGAGCTCGGGATTACGTGCTGCCTAGCCGCGTGTGTGGCGGCGAATGGTTCGCCTTGCCGCAGTCGCCCCAGCTGTTCAAACAATTGCTGATGGTGGGCGGCATCGAGCGCTACTACCAGGTGGCCCGCTGCTTCCGCGACGAAGACCTGCGCGCCGATCGCCAGCCGGAATTCACCCAGCTGGACATCGAAATGAGCTTCATGGATCAGGAACAGATCCTGGAGCTCAATGAATCGCTGATCTGCGCCATCTGGAAGGCGGTGAAAGACATCGAGCTACCGAGACCCTTCCCGCGTATGACCTGGCATGACGCCATGGAGCGCTATGGCACCGACAGGCCTGACACCCGTTACGGCATGGAGCTGGTGACCGTTTCGGACATCGTTAAGGACATGGGATTCAAGGTGTTCAGCGGCGCGGTGAAGTCCGGCGGCGCGGTGAAGGTGATTGCGGTGCCAGGCGGCAACGACGCCATCTCCAACGTGCGCATCAAGCCCGGTGGAGATGTGTTCAGTGAGGCCCAGGCCGCTGGAGCCGGTGGTCTGGCCTTCATCCGCGTGCGCGAAGGGGGAGAGATCGACACCATCGGCGCGATCAAAGACAACCTCAGCGACGCACAGAAGCAGGAGCTGATCAGTCGCACCGGAGCCCAACCAGGCACGCTGCTGCTATTCGGTGCCGGTGACACCGCCACGGTGAACAAGGCCCTCGACCGGGTGCGTCAGTATCTGGCCAAGGAGCTGGGCTTAATCCAAGCCGACCGGGACAACGACCAGTGGAACTTCCTCTGGGTCGTGGATTTCCCGATGTTCGAGTTCAACAGCGATGAAAATCGTTTTGAGGCTCTGCATCACCCCTTCTGCGCGCCAAACGCCGCAGATCTGGGCAACGACCCATCGGAGTGGGCCAAGACACTGCCGGAAGCCCGCGCTCAGGCCTACGACCTCGTGCTTAACGGACTCGAACTCGGTGGTGGCTCGCTGCGCATCCATGACTCGGCCCTGCAGCGACAGGTGCTGCAGACCGTGGGTCTACCCATCGAGGAAGCCCAGGAGCAGTTCGGCTTCCTGATGGATGCGCTTGATGCGGGAGCTCCTCCACACGGAGGCCTGGCCTTCGGCGTCGACCGGATGGTGATGTTGCTGGCCGGCGAAGAATCGATCCGTGACACGATCGCTTTCCCCAAGACGCAGCAGGCGCGTTGTCTGATGACCAATGCTCCTGGCGGTGTTGCCAACAAGCAGCTTGAGGAGCTGCATGTGGCCAGCACCTGGGTGGAAGAGGACGAAGAGGACGCGAACTAGAACCCGAACAGAAACCGGCGGTTCGGAGCACTGCAGCCTCAGAGCATCAAACCTGGAAGGACACTGAGCCATCCAGGGTTTCTTGGCCAAACACGCGCGATCGACGGGGCATGCCCCGATCCGCTGGAGCGGTGGCAACGACCTGCTGCGCCTGTACCTGCAGGACATCGGTCGAGTCGACCTGCTCACCAGCGAGGAAGAAGTCACCCTCTCTCGTCTGGTCCAGGCGCGGGAGAAACTGCTGGTCCAGGAAAGGGATCTCAGCAATCGCCATGCCGCAATCCGGATCCTGCTGGATCTCGAGGAACTGCAGCTGCGCGAAGCCAATCAAGTGAGCCACTGGCCCACACGTCAGGAATGGGCACGGGCGGCTCAGTTGCCCCTGGAGGAACTCAGTCGTCAACTGAATGAGGGTTACAGCCTCTGGGCAGAGGAGGTTGGTCTTGAGGCCAAGGAACTGCAGCGACGGCTGCGGGAGGGCCGCAGAGCCCGCGACCGGATGATCCAGGCCAACCTGCGGCTTGTAGTGGCCGTGGCCAAGAAGTATCAGCAACGGGGCATGGAGCTGCTGGATCTGGTTCAGGAAGGCACGCTTGGCCTTGAGCGGGCGGTTGAGAAGTTCGACCCCACCCGAGGCTTCCGCTTCAGCACCTACGCCTACTGGTGGATCCGACAGGGCATCACCAGGGCCATCGCCACCCAGAGCCGAACGATCCGCCTGCCGGTGCATGTCACCGAAAAACTGAACCGCATCAAACGCGTCCAGCAGGAGATCGCCACCGAAAAGGGACGACTGGCATCGGTGAGTGATCTGGCCAGGGAGCTGGGTCTGAGCGAAGAAACAGTGCGCATGACGCTGATGCGGGTTCCTCGCTCGGTCTCCTTGGAAACCCGGGTCGGCAAGGACCAGGACACCCAGCTGGGAGACCTACTGGAAGACGGCAGTGCCACGCCTGAACAGACCCTCACCCGCGATTCCCTCCATGAAGACCTGGAGCACTTGCTGGACGAGCTCACACCGAGGGAGGCGGAAGTGATCCGCAGCCGTTTCGGACTCGAGGATGATCACCCGCGCACCTTGGCGGAAATCGGTGAAGCCATGGCGCTATCGCGGGAAAGAGTTCGCCAGATCGAGACGCGCGCTCTGATCAAGCTGCGCCAACCGCAGCGGCGATCCAAGGTGAAGGACTACATCCTCGGCCTGGATTCGTAACCCCAACAACCGTTATCCCAAGCACTCCCATGACCAGCGTGCCCCAGATCAACATCGGTATCCCTCAGGAACAGCGCGAGGAGATCGCAGCTGGTCTGAGTCGCTTACTCGCCGATACCTATGTGCTTTATGGGAAAACACATGGGTTCCACTGGAACGTGACCGGTCCGATGTTCAATACCTTGCATCTGATGTTCATGGACCAGTACACCGAGCTGTGGAACTCCCTGGACGAGATCGCTGAGAGAATCAGGGCTCTCGGCGTGGTGGCCCCCTACGGAGGCTCAACCCTTGCCGGACTGGCATCCATCAAGGAAGTCACAGAGCAGCCTGCTGCCCTCGACATGGTGCGGGAGCTGGTGACTGGCCACGAAGCCGTGGCCAGAACCGCTCGCAGCATCTTTCCTTTAGCGGAGGCCGCGAGTGATGAGCCCACCGCTGATCTGCTGACCCAGCGCCTGCAGATTCACGAAAAAACCGCCTGGATGCTCAGGAGCCTGCTGGAGAGCTGACCCTTCACAAGACCTGGACGCCTTGGTGCGATGGGTACATTGAAGAATCGACCAGGGGTTCATGGCCAAGTTCGTCTTCGTCACCGGTGGTGTCGTCTCCAGCATCGGCAAAGGAATCGTGGCCGCCAGCCTTGGTCGCCTGCTCAAATCGCGTGGCTACAGCGTTTCGATCCTGAAGCTCGATCCATACCTGAATGTGGACCCAGGCACGATGAGCCCGTTTCAGCATGGCGAAGTCTTCGTCACAGAAGACGGAGCTGAGACTGACCTCGACCTGGGTCACTACGAACGCTTCACGGATACAGCGATGTCACGCCTCAACAGCGTGACCACCGGCTCCATCTATCAGTCGGTGATCAACAAGGAGCGTCGCGGTGATTACAACGGTGGCACGGTGCAGGTGATCCCCCACATCACCGGTGAGATCCGCGAACGGATCCACCGCGTGGCCGCCAACAGTGGCGCCGATGTGGTGATCACCGAAATCGGCGGCACCGTGGGTGACATTGAATCGCTGCCCTTTCTGGAAGCCATCCGTGAATTCCGTGGCGATGTGGGTCGCAATGACCTGGCCTACATCCACGTCACCCTGCTGCCGTTTATCGGCACTTCTGGAGAACTGAAAACCAAACCCACCCAGCACTCCGTGAAGGAGCTGCGATCCATCGGCATCCAACCCGATGTGCTGGTGTGCCGAAGCGACCGGGACATCAACCCGGAGCTCAAACGCAAGATCGGCGGCTTCTGCGGGGTGCCTGAACGAGCCGTCATCCCTTCCCTAGACGCAGACAGCATCTATGCCGTGCCGTTGACCCTCGAGGACGAAGGTCTCTGCCGTGAAGTGCTCGATATTCTGCAACTGGAGGACCATGACAGCGACATGGCCGGCTGGGCACAGCTGGTCCACCAGATGCGCAACCCAGGTCCGACCGTCAAAGTGGCGCTGGTCGGCAAGTACGTCCAGCTCAACGACGCCTACCTATCGGTTGTTGAAGCGCTTCGCCACGCATGTCTGGCGCAAAATGCCTCACTTGATTTGCACTGGGTCTGCGCTGAGCAGATCGAGAACGACGGAGCCGAAAGCCTGCTGAAAGGAATGGACGCCGTCGTGGTGCCGGGCGGCTTCGGTAACCGGGGTGTTGACGGCAAGGTGGCCGCCATTCGCTGGGCAAGGGAACAACGCGTGCCCTTCCTGGGTCTTTGCCTCGGAATGCAAACGGCGGTGATCGAATGGGCTCGCAATCAGGCCGGTCTCACGGATGCATCCAGTGCTGAGCTCGATCCGGAAACCCAGCATGCAGTGATTCACCTGCTTCCAGAGCAGCAAGACGTTGTTGATCTGGGCGGCACCATGCGTCTGGGCGTTTACCCCTGCCGGATCGCGGAAGGCTCAATGGCCGAACGCCTCTACGGCGATCAGGTGGTCTACGAACGCCACCGGCACCGTTATGAATTCAACAACGCCTACCGCACCCTGTTCCTCGAGTCGGGTTACCGCATCAGCGGCAGCTCACCGGATGGACGGTTGGTGGAACTGATCGAGCTGCCGGGTCACCCCTTCTTCACGGCCTGCCAATACCACCCTGAATTCCTGTCGCGCCCGGGCAGGCCACACCCCCTGTTCCGCGGCTTGATCGAGGCAGCCCAGCAGCGCCTGCCCTCAAGTCCCAGCGAAGCTCTACGTCAACAGGGTTCGGCCATCAGCAGCCGCGACTTCCCCGAATCCAGCCGCAACCCTTGAGCATTGCCGAGTCCAAGAACGACCTGCCGTTGGTGGAAACGTTCCACTCCTTGCAGGGTGAAGGTCTGCATGCGGGTCGCAGCGCCTTTTTTATCCGACTCGGTGGCTGCAAGGTTGGCTGCAGCTGGTGTGACACCAAGCATTCCTGGTCCGCAAACGTGCACCCGCAACGAAGCGTCGAAGACCTTGCGGAGGATGCCTTACAGGCCGCCAAAGCAGGAGCGGCGTTTGTGGTCATCACTGGTGGGGAACCACTGCATCACCCACTCGAACCGCTCACCAGCGCCATCCGCAGCAGTTGTTCACTGCCCATTCACCTCGAAACCAGCGGCGTGGATCCCCTCAGCGGCAGCCCCGACTGGATCACGCTCTCGCCGAAACGACACAAACCACCAAGGCAGGATCTGCTGAGCTGCTGCAATGAACTGAAGGTGGTGGTTCATGAAACTGCAGATCTGCTATTTGCCGATGTGGTGGCCGCCCAGGCTCCTCAGGCTCACTGGCTCGTGCAACCGGGATGGGACAGCCAGGAAGGCCAGGAGCTGGCGGTGACCAAAGCACAGGGTGACGGTCGCTGGCGGCTGAGCCTGCAAAACCACAAGTGGCTTGGCGTCCGCTGAATCGATACAACAGCGGAATCTGATCCGTTTGCCATGCAGCGCAACAACCTGCTGCCGATCACAGCGAAGGGGATGATGATCGCGATGGCCTCAGTTGGTCTGGGTCCGACCATCTGTGCTCAGCCTGTCCAACCCGAACGGGTGCCTGAACGTACCGGTGTTTCCAATCTGGCCTTGCTGAGCCAATTCCGGCCACGACGGCTACCCGATTCGCACCGCCCGTTCCGAAAAGGAGAAACGCTGCGTCTGGTGTATCCATTACCTCAACCTGCCCAGGAGGTTCAGCCCTATGGCTGGCGCTACTCAGAGCATCGCCAACGCTGGCGCATGCATGTGGGCCATGACCTAATCGCGCCTGCCTCTACACCCGTGCTGGCCATGCTTTCAGGAAGGGTGCAGCTGGTGCAAGCGATCAGCGGCTATGGACTCACGGTGCTGCTCGACCATGGCCGCGGCTGGCAGACCGTTTATGCCCACCTGCAGAGCGCTGACGTTGAAGCCGGTCACTTGGTGCGCGCTGGTGAACCCATCGGCCGGGTGGGCCGGAGCGGCTCCGCCAGCACCGACCATCTCCACGTGGAGCTCAGACGACTGGAAGGACGACAGGCCTTTGCCCTGGACCTCGGCCCACTGCTACCCCACTGATTCCGAATCAACCGATCGAATGCGTCCGGTCTAAAGCTTCACGGCGTTCTGCTGACGCGTCTCGGCTTTCCAGACCCGCCAGCGCAGTTGAACGTTCTCGGGCAGGTCCACAACGATCGGCCAGGAGGCGTTGTACGGAACCAAATAGGGCTGCTTACCAAGCGATAGGAAGGAACTCCTGCTGGACTGATCATCAGGACAGGCCATCTTGGTGCTGATCACAGCAACTGGACCCTTCACTTCGAAGAGAGCCTTTCCAGATGCATTAGGCAGCATGCGCATGGTCATCCCAGAGCCTGAAAGGCGCTTGCTGTTGCAATCGAGCGTGACCGTCTGGCCCACGATCAACTGAATCCGCCAGTCGAGTGGATGTGCAGAGATGAGTGGATCTGCGCTCTTGGGCAACAAACCCGAGGGCTGAATCACCCAACGCTTGAGGCCGGGGGCTGGCTGCGGATAGCCGGTCAGATCCAGGCGAGGAATTGCAACACCAGGCAGCGCAGCCAAAGCGGAGAGCGACAGAGCAGCTCCAAAGCAGGCGATCGGCTTCAACAACTGATGCGGAGGCTTCGTCATCACCCCATGGGCAACAGAATGCTCAGCATGACCGATTTCACGGCGATTGCCCTCTTATCGGGCGGACTGGATTCCGCCACAGCGGCAGCCCTGGCGCTGGAGGCGGGCGGGCGGGTGATCGGGCTCTCGTTCGATTACGGCCAACGCCATCGGCGTGAACTGCAGGCAGCCAACGTGATCGCCGAAGCTCTCAACCTGGCCGAGCACCACACCATCAACGTGAACCTGGCCAGTTGGGGTGGATCGTCGCTGACGGATCAGCAACAGGCATTACCGACCCAAGGGGTTCAGGAGGGCGTGATCCCCAACACCTACGTGCCTGGAAGGAACACGGTGTTCATCAGCATCGGACTCAGCCTGGCCGAAGCCCGCAACGCCGAGCGAGTTGTTCTTGGGGTCAATGCAGTGGACTACTCGGGCTATCCCGATTGTCGGCCCGACTATCTGGAGGCTTTTCAAAGCCTTGCAAACCTCAGCAGCAAAGTGGGTCGAGAAGGACATGGCCCCCGGCTCTGGGCACCTTTGGTGACATGGAGCAAACAACGGATCGTGGAGGAAGCACTGCGCCTGGGGGTACCGATTGATTCCACCTGGAGCTGCTACAGCGGAGGGAGCAGACCGTGCAGCGTCTGCGATAGCTGTCGCATTCGAGATGCGGCTCTACGCGATGCCGGTCGACCCGATCTGTGCAGCAGCAAAGGCCGATGACCCTGCTGCGCAGGCGTCTCCCCTGGCTCGAGCCAGCATTGGTCGCTGAAAACCTGGCCCGCCTTCACGGTGAGGAGGGCCTGATCTGGCTTGATGGTGATGGCAGCGAGCTTGGTCGACACATCACCCTGGCCGTTGATCCTCTGGAGCAGCACTGCTGCCGAGGACTGCCGGGTGAGCCAGGAGCGTCCAATCCCTTCACAACGCTGAGGCAGCTCAAGGAAGGCCACTGGACCGGATGGCTCAGCTACGACGCTGCCGCCTGGACGGAACCCGGCAACCCCTGGCGTCGCGATGTGATGGCAACCCTCTGGATCGCTCGGCACGATCCTGTTCTGCGATTTGATCTCTCAGCCCGGGAGATCCTTCTTGAAGGCGTTGACCCCATACGCCACGCGGCCATGGCCAAAACACTGGAGTCCCTTGGCACATCCAAGGACACTTCAAGTCAACTGAAGACGCTTGGATGCAGCTGGCATCGGCACAGCGACCGGTCCACATACAAAGCCGGCGTCAACAAAATCCGTGAGCTGATTGCCAGCGGCGATCTGTTCCAGGCCAACCTCACCAGCTGCGCGAGCAGCACGCTCAGACATCACGTCAACAACCTGGAGCTCTACCGGCGGCTCCGCCATCAATGTCCTGCTCCATTCAGCGGTCTGCTGGTTGGCAGCGGAGCTGCAGCTGGTGAAGCGGTTCTCTCCACCTCCCCCGAACGCTTTCTGCAGGTAGAGCCAAGCGGAGCAGTGCAGACAAGACCGATCAAAGGAACCCGGCCACGCCATGCCGATCCGCGCATCGACGACGACCTCGCGGCGGACTTGGTTTGCAGTGCCAAGGATCGAGCCGAAAACGTGATGATCGTGGATCTGCTGCGCAACGACCTTGGTCGTGTCTGCCGGCCTGGATCGGTGCAGGTGCCTGATCTTGTACGGCTCGAGAGCTATGCCCGCGTGCACCATCTCACCTCCGTTGTCACAGGTCAGCTGCGTGCGAACGCCAGCTGGGTGGATCTACTGGAAGCCAGCTGGCCAGGAGGCTCGATCACGGGAGCACCGAAGCTGAGAGCCTGTCAACGCTTACATGAGCTAGAAGCTCAAGGCCGTGGACCCTATTGCGGATCGATTCTCCACCTCGACTGGAATGGCTGCTTCGACAGCAACATCCTGATCCGCACCCTGCTACGTAAAGACGCGCAGCTACGGCTCCATGCCGGTTGTGGAATTGTGGCTGACTCCGATCCGGAAGCAGAAGCAGACGAACTCGACTGGAAACTGCTGCCCTTGCTCGAGGCACTCAAATGACCGCAACAACCCTCGGCTGGCATAACGGCGAGTGGGGCAGTGCCGATGCGCTGGGGATGCCGCTCACGGATCGAGGTCTGCAACTTGCGGATGGATTGTTCGAGACGATCCTGATCCAGGACGGACGAGCCCAGCTGCTGAATGAACATCTGCAGCGTTGGCAGCGAAGCGCGGCATTGCTCGGCATGGCGGCACCTCCTGCAGCCCCTGTCTTGAAAAAACTCATCGACGAGGCCATCGCCAGAGTCGCCCTGAACTGCGAAGGCACTACAGGAGCCCTGCGTCTCAACTGGAGCCGAGGCAGCATTGCTGGCCGTGGAATCGGCTTGCCGACAACTGATCCGGATCCAACCCAGCACCGCTTCTGGCTCACCCTCCAGCCCCATCAACCCGACTTCGAGCCGGCTAAAGCCTGGATCAGTGTTCAGGAACAACGCAACGCCAACAGTCTTCTCAGCCAATGCAAGACCCTCGCCTACGGCCAAGCGGTCCAGGCCAGGCGGGAAGCCCAGACACAGGGTGCGGAACTAGCGCTGTTGCACAACACGAGCGGTGATCTCTGCTGCGGCGACAGCGCCAACCTGCTGGTGAAACGAGAAGGGCACTGGGTCACCCCACCGCTGAGCAGCGGTTGCCTGCCTGGTGTGATGCGAGCAAAAGCACTGCAACAGAAACTCGTCACAGAAACGACGATCGGCCCGGCGCTAAGAGCCAACGACCAGGCCTTGCTGATCAACAGCCTGGGCTGCCGATCCCTCAAGCAGGTCGACGGAATGGAGTTGCATCCCTCTGCAGAAGCAAAGCTGCTGTGGCAGCAGCTGCTTCTTGGCTGAGACAGAACAGGCACTCAGATAAGGAGCGTGTTGTTGTCTTGCAACCCTGGAATCCACTTCAACACTGCTGCCGACCAACCCTCGCCATGGGGTGCTGGCGCCAGTTGGTAACGACCCTCGGCCACGCCGGCCTTCAGCTCGGGGTGCGGTCCGGCTGCTCCTGGAACCACCACCGCACAGTCGCTGGCATCCAGCAGCGGCAGGTCATTCGGCGAATCCCCAAGGGCCAGCACCTTCACGTCCGGAACTCCCTGACGTTGTTTGAGGGTCTGCAATGCCTGGCCCTTACTCACCTCGGCACCGAGCAGATGACCGAGACGATTGCCCTGCACCACTCCCAGCTGACGCATCTCAGCCAGCACCTGAAGACGATGCCGAGATTCAGGGAGCTTCGGTGGGACGAAGGGAACGCTGCACTGACGGCGCTGTGCCATCTGCAGAGCCTCACCACTGAGGCCTAAGAGACGATCGGCATCAATCTCACTGAGATCATCGAGGGCCTGGAGCCGCTCACCGAGCTCACGCTCCAGATCAGCAAGTTGCGGTCTGAGCTGTCTCCAGGATGGACCCAGATCTTCGCGCCACACCTCACCAGTCGAGGATTCTCCATAGATGGCTCCACCATTCTCGACGATGAACGGATCATGCAGATCCGCCAACTCACGAAAGCGGAGCACCTCCTCGGCCGTCTTACTCGTGCAGGGGATCACAGGAATGCCGTGACGCTGCAGGCAACGGATCGCGTCCATCGCAGCTGACCAGTCGTAGTGATGATCCATCAGAGTGCCGTCGAGATCAGTCACGACCCACCAGTTGGAGCATGAAGTCATCGTCATGCCTGCACCAGCCAGAGCACGGCATACGGCTCCAGTGCATGCCGCCGTCGCGGCGCAAACTGCTGATCAGTAAGGCGATCGACCCAGACCAGATCATCTCGACCACCCAAAACGGTGGGATCAAACGTCAAACGTGAGGCTGTGAAGTTGTGCACAGCCACCAAACTGTGACCCTGATGGGAGCAACGCAGAACGACACGATCCACGCGATCCACACTGAGCACATCCAAGACGCTGTCTGGGTGCAGAGCAGGCAGCTCAGCCCGCAACATGAGTGCATGGCGTAGAGCCGTCAACACAGCGGTTGCGTCGCTATCGGGATCATCAAGGCGCCGCTCCAACGCTGCTGCTTCGAATTGAGGACGATTGAGGTCGCGGCGATGACCACTTTGACGAAAGCGAGCCAGATCGTTCGGACTAGCAAGCAAGGCTGGTAGATAAAAGGCAGGAATGCCTGGAAGCACCAACTTCAGCATTTCGGTGAGCAGAAAACGCTGGCGCTGAAGATGAGCTGGATCAACACCGCCATCGGCCATGGCGCTCCACCAGCTGATATTGATCTCATAGGGAACGTCATCCCCATCAGCGAGGCGACGGTGACTCACCAAGCCACCTCGTTGCTCACAGGCAATCAGCAAATTCAACAATCGCCGCTGGGGCATCAGACCTTCCAGTGGCCTCAAGCCCACGCCGTCATGACAAGCCGTGAAGTTGAGCAATGCAGTGGAGTTTGGCAGTTGGGGCCAGCGCGAGAGCCAGCGGTTCAGCAGATCGGCAGACCCGCTCATGGCAGCCTCCATCAACAGGGGAGGAAGCGGGAAGTTGTAGGCGAGATGCGCTTCGCGACCACTGCGCAGGTAGGAAAGGTTCTCCTCCTCCGGAACATTGGTCTCCGTCACCACCACGCCACTGCCAGTGCAGGCGTACGTGAGCAGATGTCGCAGCACCTCAACCAGTCGATGGACTTGAGGGCGATGAATGCATGAGGTGTTCGGCTCCTTCCAGACGAAGCCAACGGCATCGAGTCGAATCCAGCGCACACCATGGGCGAGCTTCTGCTTCAACAAACGCGTGAAGCCAAGCAGAACCTCAGGACAACGCCAATCAAGATCAACCTGATCCGGTCCGAATGTGGTCCACACCTGACGCTGACCGACAGAGCTCTGCAGATAGGTGAACAGCGCTGAACTACGCGGACGGACAACATCGTCCCAGCAGGGATCAGGGGCAGCTTCCAGCACACACAAGCGACCAGGCTTCTCATCTCTCAGAAACTGACGCACCCATGGATGGGACGCAGAAACATGGTTGAGCACCAGATCGGCCATCAATCGACGACCCTTGGCCAACGCAGCGAGATCACTCCAGTCGCCATGTCGCGACTCCAACTGCTCATGACTTGAAACGGCAAACCCCCCATCACTGGTGGACTCAAGAAAGGGAAGCACATGAATCACAGGCGCAAAAACCTGCAGATGGCGATTCACAAAGCTGCGAAGACCCTGCAATCCAGGTTTTGCATCATCAACGACAGAATCCGCATAGGTGATCAACACCACATCGTCTCCATTCCAGCAGTGATCTGCCCCTGCCGGGTCGGCATGAGCTGAAGCCGGTCCGAGAATTTGCAGCAATTGCGACGACAAGTCTTGGAGATCGCCGGAAGAATTGTCTGGGTAAAGATCTTCAAGCAGGGTTCGCAGCGTTTCATCGCGCGGAGGCTGCATCAGGTTCCACCAGAACGTCGTTCAGGTATGGAACAGGTTCTTCTCCTTTGTTGTCGCATCGAACACCGCATGGATTTTCAGCAAAGCCTGATCACCACGGTTCATGATTACAGCCTTGGCAATCTCGACGCCATCGAATTCAACAAGGAGCTTCGGCAGAGACCCACAGCTCTGCTGATTCCGTGTCTCATGGAGGAATTCAACCGCCCGGCACTGAGCCTGATCCGCGACACCCTGTCCACGCTCACGGGACTTTCCAGTTTGGTGATCGCCCTCTCCGCCGACAGCATCGAGGACGTCAACGCCGCAGAAGCCTTCTTTGCAAATATGCCTTTCCCAGTGCAAGTGCATTGGACCAACGGCCCGGCAGTGCATGAAGTTCTCTCCTCAATGGGGAGTCTGGGCCTGGATCTAACCGGCCCCCCCGGCAAAGGCTGGGCTGTCTGGCAAGGGCTCGGGGTGGCCTGCCAGCAAGCTGAGGTCATTGGATTATTTGACGCTGACATCCGCACCTTTGGTTCCGGCTATCCGGAGAGAATGCTGCGACCACTGCTCAACCCATCCCATGGAATGGCCTATGTGAAGGCCTTCTACAGCCGACTCTCGCTAGAAACCCAGGCCCTGCAGGGGCGCGCTACACGATTATTCGTCGGCCCCTTACTGGCAAGCCTGGAACAGATTTTCGGCGCACTGCCCTACCTCCGCTACCTGCAGACCTTCCGTTATCCGCTGGCCGGAGAATTTGCTTTCACACGCGACCTGGCGATGAACCTCAGGATTCCATCCGACTGGGGGCTCGAGATGGGACTGCTCTCCGAGGTGTATCGACACGTGGCGCCCAGCCGGATCACCCAGGTGGATCTGGGTCTATTTGATCACAAGCACAAAAGCCTCGGAGACAAGCCTGACGAAGGCCTACAACGCATGGCCAGCGAGATCTTCTGCACTGTCTTGCGCAGCCTGATGGAACATGAGGGCTGCGTGATGTCGATGGATCAGCTGCCCACGCTGGAAGTGCTGTACCGGCGTGTCGGAGAAGACAGAGTTCGTCAATTTGGACTCGACTCCGCCATCAATCGTCTTCCCTACGACCGCCATGGCGAAGAACTGGCGATCCACCGGTTTGCCGACCTGCTGCGCCCAAGCCTGAGCGGACTGCTGGCCTCACCGATTGCTCATCAACTACCGAGCTGGTCGCGACTCAACAGCTGTAATCCATCCTTTGCAATGGACCTCGCACAAGCTGGCAGAGTCGGCCTCCAGTCATCGAGCTACAGACCAACCGCCATCAGACTCAGACGTCCCAACCATTCACCAGCAAGACCTGAGCTTCAAGCCAAAGCAGCAACAACCGCAGCAGCGTGAGGCTGAGGATGAAGCAAGTCCTTTCTTGCCATTCAGTGAACAAAAGATGATGGGTGTTACACAGCGAACCGCAATCAATGTTGCGACAACTACCGAATCGGAGAATTTGGTATCAAGTCCGTAAAATTGAAATAATGCAGAGGCCGGTTTTGTGACGAATCAGACATTTGACTTGTCAGATTCTGACGACATTGGGTGAGTGAATTTTGCAACAAGATGATCGAGTGCGTGTACCGCAACAACACCAACAAGATGGTGATTGTGAAGTGCATTGGGGAATTGCACTTTTACCTGGAAAAGGTTGTCATGCCCAAAGAGATGTTCTGGTTTGAAGCCCCACAAGAGGCTCGGCTGGAACTCTGGCTGATGTCTCCACAAGGTCAGATGTTGGATGTACGAGCGTATGCAGCCGACTACGCGATGGACAATGAGCAAGTTCCCGAATCAGCTTTGGCAAGTTAATTCAGGCGAATGCAATTGAACTTTTCGATCAAACACTGAGAAACTGATCAACCACTGCTTGGCTTAGCTCTTGTGTTGGGCCGCTGGCAACAATGCCGCCACGTTGCATCGCGTAATAACGATCTGCCTGGCGAACAAAATGCAAATGCTGTTCCACCAGCAAAACACTGATGCCAGCCTGGGAAATGATCTGTCGCACTGCAGATTCGATATCAAGAACAATATTGGGCTGAATCCCTTCGGTGGGTTCATCCAGAAGGAGTAATTTGGGTTTTCCAAGCAGCGCGCGCGCAATCGCCAATTGCTGTTGCTGACCACCACTGAGGTCTCCGCCCTTGCGAGGCAAGAAATCCCTCAGGATCGGGAACAAGTCGTAAACGAAAGGATCAATCCCTCGTTGGCGGCCAAGACCTCCCGGCAACGCCTCCATACCGAGCATGAGGTTCTCCTCAACTGTGAGCTGCGGAATGATTTCGCGACCCTGTGGCACATAACCCAAGCCAGCATGCGCCCGCTGATACGGAGCCTTCCACATCGGCAGGATGCTTCAGGCCGCCGAAGGGCTTCCCGTGAACTTGGGATTCTTCGGCAAGGGCAATGCCAGCACTCCCGAAGCCCTCGAAGAGCAGGTGCGTGCCGGAGCCTGCGGCCTCAAGCTCCATGAAGACTGGGGCACCACACCGGCCTCGATCGATGCCTGCCTTTCAGTAGCCGATCGGATGGATGTGCAGGTGTGCATCCACACCGACACGCTGAACGAAGCCGGTTTCGTTGAAGACACGATTGCCGCCATCAAGGGGCGAACGATTCACACCTTCCATACCGAGGGCGCAGGTGGTGGACACGCCCCGGACATCATCAAAATCTGCGGCGAAACCAACGTGCTGCCCAGCAGCACCAACCCCACACGGCCTTACACCACCAACACGCTCGAGGAACACCTCGACATGCTGATGGTCTGCCACCATCTGGATCCGAAGATTCCCGAAGACGTGGCCTTTGCCGAGTCACGCATCCGCCGCGAAACGATTGCGGCAGCATCCTTCACGACCTTGGTGCCTTCTCAATCATTGCCAGTGACTCCCAGGCGATGGGTCGTGTCGGCGAGGTGATCACCCGAACCTTCCAGACAGCGCACAAGATGAAGGTGCAGCGCGGACCGCTGCCTGAAGACTCCAGTCGCAATGACAACCATCGACTGAAGCGATACATCGCCAAGGTGACCATCAATCCTGCACTCGCCCATGGCATCAGCAGCGAAGTGGGATCCATCGAAACCGGCAAGCTTGCTGATCTGGTGCTTTGGAAGCCAGGCTTCTTCGGCATCCGACCTGAGCTGGTGATCAAGGGCGGCTCGATTGTCTGGGCTCAGATGGGTGATGCCAACGCTTCAATTCCCACCCCGGGCCCAGTGCACGGCCGCCCGATGTTTGGCGCCTACGGCAAAGCTCTCGCCCCCAGTTGCCTCACTTTCATGAGCGCTGCTGCGATGGATGCCGATCTCCAACAACAGTTGGGGCTTGAACGAACCTGTGTGGCAGTAGCGGACACCCGCGGAGTCAACAAAAGCTCCCTGAAGCTCAACTCCGCCCTGCCGAAGATGAGCGTCGACCCTCAGACCTATGAGGTGTTCGCTGATGGCAAGCTGCTCAGCTGCGAGCCCGCCGACGTGCTTCCACTCGCCCAGCGCTACCTCTTGTTGTGAATCACTCCCTGCTGGTGATTCAACACGTTGATCACGAGGGTCCTGATCGAATCCATGAACTCGCGATGCAACGAGGCATGAGCATCCAGACGATCCGTCCAGATCTCGGCGAGCCCCTACGCGACCCAGCCAACACTCCAGACACGATTGCTGTGGTGCTTGGAGGACCGATGGGGGTGAACCAGCGCAACGACCCGAAGATGCATTGGCTTCGGCTTGAACTGGAGTGGCTGTCGAGCTGGCATCGGCAGAAAAAACCAGTGTTGGGGATCTGCCTGGGAGCCCAGCTGCTGGCTGTGGCGGCTGGAGGATCGGTGGAGCCGCTCAGCGTGGGAGAACCCTCTGCACCCCTGAAGGAACTGGGGATTGGAGCCATCCACTGGCTGGTCAACCCCAGCGAAGAACCGCTACTCCATGGCCTTGATTCCAGTGCACTGGTCCTGCACTGGCATGGCGACCGCATCCGACTCCCCAATGACGCCACGTTGCTTGGATCGTCATTGCACTGCCCAGAGCAGATGTTCAAAATCGATCGACATGCCGTTGGCCTTCAGTGCCACCTCGAAATTTCAGGACCAAACCTGGAGCGATGGATTCAAGCCGACGCCGATTACATCGTTAGCGCAATCGGAAAAAACGGAGCCCATCAGCTACGCCGTGACTGGAACCGACTCGGCGGACTTCTGCAAAAGAGTGGAACCCAATTGTTCACCAATGTGTTCAGGCAGCTACAAAACAGCAGCCACTGAATCCAAAACTTTTCGAAAGTGGTATCAGTCTGAACACCAGAACAAGAATCCAACCAATCACAATCGCTGTGTAGTGACTGCTACACAACGTTCACTTCATCCTTGGGTGAAGCGCTGTACGACTCAGGCCATGGAACGGGGACCTGAGCTTGCTTCGGAGAACTGAATCATGAGCACGCTTCTTTATCGAGGCCACACCTACGACCAGCACAAAGAGTGTGCAAAGAAACCAGCTGTGCAGCTCACTTATCGCCGGCAGGCTTATCAGACTCGTCAGGCAAAAGTTCGCCCCATGGTGGTCCAGCTGAAATACAGGGGTGTGGCTTACAGCTACTGAGTGATCGACTTTTTTGTTCGATCAAAGACTGAAAGCTGCGTGCTTCACAGCTCTGCTTCAAACACATACAGAGCTGTGTTGGCTCAACCGGCGACTGGACAAGGCTTGCAACTGATCCCTTTCAAGCTCCAGAGAATTCTCCAGCTGCAAACACAAACAGAAGGCAATTTTCAGGCTTCAGCTGCCTGCCAATCAGCCCTCTTTTTACTCTAACAACTAAAAACTTTTCAGCAGCTCTCGTTGCTCTGCTGGGCGAATCCAAACCAGGAAATTTCGTACCGAGCACTACACAATTTTTGTGATTTTTTAAAATCAGATCACCCTCAACAAGGATCCGTAGCAACAGTCACAAGACGTGGCTGGTGCGAGCTCTTGGATGAAGTAAACCCGCCTTTAAGGGATGTTCACCGACTACAGACCCTCGGTCGGCTACGACGAATATTTCTGCAGTGGTACAGCACGTCCCCGCAAAAATCTGGCCCCGCTGCTCAGTTCACTGGGACAGATCGGACTGCCGGAACTAAAACGCAACCATGCCTCTGCAAGTCACTTGCTGCGCAGGCTTGGTGCCACATTTCGCCTCAATGACTCTGGCCAGGAGGGAAGCGAACGAATTCTTCCATTCGACCCCCTGCCTCGACTGATTGCTCTGAGCGAGTGGAAGACCCTGGAGCAGGGACTGCTGCAGCGACTAGAGGCAATCGACTGTTTCCTTGCCGACATCTATGGCTCACAGCTGATCATTCGTGATGGCATCGTCGACCGCGAGGACGTAGAGAGTTCATCAGGCTGGCTCCCACAAATGCAAGGGGTTGAACTGCCGTTCAATCGTTGGTGCCACATCTCAGGCCTGGACCTGATTCGCGATGGCAACGGCCACTGGCGTGTGCTGGAAGACAACCTGCGATGTCCATCAGGCGTGGCCTACTTCCTGGAAAACAGACGGGTCATGAAACGCCTGTTTCCAAGCCTGTTCGAGGGGCGCACCGTCAAGCCCATTGACGATTACCCCTCCCACCTATTTCGAACCCTCCAGGACCTAGCTCCCTGGAGCGATTCACCCCAGGTTGTGATCCTGACTCCCGGGGTGATGAATAGTGCTTACTTCGAGCACAGCTACCTGGCCCAGCAGATGGGCATCCCCTTGGTGGAGGGACGGGATCTGATTTGCGAAGACAATAGTGTTTGGATGCGCAGCACGAACGGTCGCAGACGGGTTGATGTGATCTATCGCCGCATCGACGACGACTTTCTCGATCCAACCGTTTTTCGGAGGGACTCCATGCTGGGAGTCTCAGGCCTGATGGATGTGCTGCGTCAAGGCAGAGTCTCCATCGCCAATGCACCGGGAACAGGGGTTGCCGATGACAAGCTCATCTATGCCCATGTGCCGGCAATGATTCGCTACTACCTCGGTGAGGAACCGGTCATCGAGAACGTTCAGACCTATCTGTGCGCAAGGTCAAAGGATCGCCAATTCGTCCTCGACAACCTTGAACATCTAGTGGTGAAATCCGTTGCTGAAGCAGGTGGCTACGGGATGCTGATCGGGCCGCAGGCAAGCCGCTCAGAATTGGCCGACTTCGATTCGAAGATCAGAGAAAATCCACGCAACTTCATCGCCCAGCCAACGCTTCAGCTCTCCACCGTGCCATCGCTCAGCGAGGGGGAGCTTTACCCATGTCATGTGGATCTTCGTCCTTACGTGCTGCGTGGGCAAAGCAATTGGGTCAGCCCAGGTGGACTCACCCGTGTTGCTCTAAAGCGAGGATCCCTGGTGGTGAATTCCTCCCAGGGAGGTGGCTGCAAGGACACCTGGATTCTGGATGAGCAGCGGGTCACAACCGAGCAGAAAAAGGAGGCCGTCCTGTGCTGAGCCGAGTCGCAGACTCCCTCTACTGGATCAATCGCTATCTGGAACGAGCCGAAAACATCTCGCGCTTTCTCGAAGTCAGCGAAGCGATGGCTCTCGACTGCCCTCCTGGCAGTGCTGAACCGTGGCTGCCTTTAGTGGACGCCACCGGTGATCGCCGCAGCTTCGACAAGGCTTATCCAACTGGATCATCCAAGGATGTCATCCACTTCCTGCTCCTTGATCAAGACAACCGGAACAGCATTGTCAGCTGCATCGCCATGGCTCGCGAGAACGCACGTCAGATTCGCGACGTCATCACCACGGAGATGTGGGAGCAGATCAATGATCTTCACTGGAATCTGCAGAAGGGTGAAACCATTTGGGAGGAACCACCACAGGAACAATTGAGGATCATCCGGCGCGGCTGCCAAATCTTTTACGGCATCACTGATGCCACGCTCAGCCGCGATCTGAGCTGGTTATTCAGCCAGCTGGGACGACTCATGGAGCGTGCGGACAAAACTTCTCGAATTCTCGATGTGAAGTACTTCCTGCTGTTGCCGATTCCCGAAGAGATCGGAGGCGTGCTCGACGAGCTGCAATGGATCACCCTGCTTCGCACCGCCGGGGCTTATCAGATGTACCGGCAAAGCATGCAGAAGGGAATCACCCCAACATCCGTTGCCCAATTCTTGCTGCTCGATCCGATCTTTCCCCGATCGGTTCGGTTCTGCCTTCAAGGAATCAGCGACACGTTGCAACAAATCCAAGCCCAACCGGTCATGAAGCAACCCGATGACCTGGATTGTTTGCGTGGTCAACTGCTTGCCCGCTGGAGCTACGTCCGAATCGACAACCTCATCGAAGGCGGCCTTCACCAAGCGATCGATCAACTGCAGCAGGACCTCAATCGGCTCCACTGCCTCATCGAGGAGCGCTATTTCATGAGCGCTGACTTTCCTCGCACATCATCTGAACCCGCATGCGCGCTTTCATCATTCACCGCTTGAGCTATCGCTACGAGGCGCCTGTCAGCCTCGGCGATCACCGGCTTTGCCTCAAGCCACGAGGGCAGGGTTTCCAGAAACTGCTGGACCATGAACTCATCGTTTTGCCTGAGCCGCATCTGCAACGTGAGGTGCTCACTGCGAGTGGCGATGAGGTCCAGCGACTCAACTTTGTCGGAAGCACCAACCAGTTGTGTTTCGAAGCCCGAAGTCGGGTGGAGACACGCCCAGCGCCATCTCTGGAACGCTGCTTTAACGACCTCGAGGCACCGTTGCCTTATCCACGGGGCCAACTGAATGTTGACCTCCTGGGAGCGCTAGAGGGTTGGCTGCCCAATGGCCAGCACGAACCCTCTGCCATTGACCTCACTCAAGAGGCACTGATGGGTAGCAACCAGCAGATGCTGGCCTTTCTCAACCACTTGTTGGAGCTGATTCAGGAGCGCGTCATGTATACACAACGGCACGTTGGTCCTGCATGGACGGCAGGCCGCACACTGAGGGAACGCATCGGCTCCTGCCGCGATCTAGCGATGTTGATGGTGGCCTGCTGTCGCGTTGCAGGACTTCCGGCTCGCTTCGTGAGCGGTTATCAGCTTCAGCAACCTGCACCCGAGCAGTACGACCTGCATGCCTGGGCGGAGGTCTACCTTCCCGGAGCAGGATGGAGGGGATTCGACCCCAGCGCCGGTCGCGAGGTCAACGACCGCTATGTGGTGTTGGCCACATCATCGAAACCAGAGCTCACGGCAGCGGTGAGTGGAACATTCAGTGGACCGCCTAACACCGAAAGCGAACTCAGTTGGACGATCAACGCCGAAGAAGAGAGCAGCGAAACAACATCACAGTCTTTAATTCAAGCCGCTTGAGGCAGAGGGCTGACCACATGAAGCTGAGGCTTCGGTGCCGAAGTCGTCGTTGCATTCATCAGCGAAGGGATCCGTGCACTGTTGTACACGCGAAATTCCTGCACGAGAGACACTCCAGGCTTTCGAACAGCCTGGTTCAACACCACAGAGCCATCCGGATCAGAGATGGAACGGTGAAAGGTCCGCGGGGGGATGCGCAAGATATCGCCACCGCCTTCAAGCCGGACGATGTGAAACGGCTGCTCCCAGGCAAGATTCACCAAGTAAAACGTTCGTCCGCCACTGGCGGCCAGAAGATTGTCTTCCTGATTGGGATGCATATAAAACTGCCAGGCCCCTGTTTCGGGGTCATCTGGTGGACTCACTGCAGGGCCGGAGTGAATCACCAAGTCACGGGCATTGGACGTCTCAACCGTGACGTCAAAGAAACGCACGGAAGGCGTGTCGCGAAACCGCTCGAAAGACAACAGTTCGAACATCACCGATGGGCCGGATGAAGGCCCGAACTCTGAACTGTTTTTACCGAGCTTTCTCTACTGAAACGGTGGCGTCAGTAACGGTTCAGCCACCTAAGTAAGCCATCTCTGCATGAGGTGACGTCCTGAAAGCAGCCTGGCCCCGGCCCTCCTCGCTGTACTGGTCGAGCCTCCTCTGCCAGAGGGCACAGATCTCTCGCTCCAGGTCATCGTCACTGGTCAGAGCCGGTTTCAGATCCGTTCCACGAGCTGCAAAAAGACAAGTGAAGGCTTGCCCATCAGCGGTGATGCGCAGTCGATTGCAATCACCGCAGAACGGCTCAGTAATTGAGGCGATCACACCAATGGCAGCGACGCCATCGAGATAACGCCAGCGCAAGGCAGTACCACCGGGTGATCGACCCAGTGACGACAACGGCCAGTGGCGGCTGATGCGATCGACCATCACGGCTGCAGGCAAAACCTGCTCCATGGCCCAACCGTTGCGATTGCCCACATCCATGAATTCGATTAAGCGCAGCTCCAGCCCTTGCTGGCGGGCCAACATTGCTAGAGGAATCAACTGATCGTCGTTCACGCCCCGCTGGATCACCGCATTGAGCTTGAGGGCGCCGACAGCAGGGTCAAATCCAGCCGAACGAGCCGCCTCAAGACCAGCCAGGACCTGTTGAATCAGTCGCGTTCCAGCAGGCTCGCCACCGCGCAGGCCAGCCATGCGCGCCACCGCCTCACCCTCGACCGCATCAAGACTGATGGTGATCCGTTCGAGGCCAGCAGCGCGAAGAGCACGGGCCCGTTCCTGCGTCAGCAAGACACCGTTGCTCGTGAGTGCCACCTGTCGCAAACCCTGCAGAGGATTGCCAGGAGTGGCACGCCCCAAAGCCACCTGCTCCAGCAGCGGAAGCAACCGATCACTCAGTAACGGCTCGCCTCCGGTGAGACGGAGGGTGTGGGCCCCCAGCAGGGAAGCAACCCTGATCAGTCGCAATTGCTGCTCAAGACTGAGCAGGCCCGGGGGATCCACAGCATCAGGGCAGCAATAAGGACAGGCCAGATTGCATCGGGCCGTGAGCGACATCCGCAGCACCCCAAGAGCTCGAGCCCGCTGGTCAATCGGGGGAGAGGCGGCAATCATCCCGTTAACACTTCCAGATCAATGGGCCGATTGACATTGAGCAACTGATCAGGGGGAAGTTTCACCGTGTCATGAGGAATGCGTTCAAGCCAGCAACTCCAACGGCCCTTCCCCTCCGTGAGCTCATCATCAAGCGCTTTGCGATACAGCGCACCGCACGGATAAATGCCAAACAGATGCTGAAGCCTGGAGCCGTCATCGGCAACAAGTGCCCTGGCTTGCTGGGGTGTCCAGCAACGGATTAATTGCTGCAATGCATCCAAGCGCAAGCCCGGCATATCCACAGGCACCGTGAGCAGCGCTTCATCATCACGATCATGCAAAACACAGCTCAAGGCCCAAAGGGGACCTGCCGGCTGCCAGGGCTCAGCTTGAACAGTCACGCCTTTGCGGGAACTCAGCAGCGCATGATGACGGCGATGACCCGTCAGGACGCAAACCTCAAGATCGACTGAGCGCAACAGTTGGATCTGGGCCTCAAGCCAGCTCGATCCATCCGGATGGGTCAGCAGGGCCTTGTCTGCACCCATGCGACGACTGGCACCACCGGCAAGAACAACGCCCAGAAGACGACGAGACATAGAGCCAAAGATCTTGTGCCTTGGTAACACCTCAGACCAACGACATTGCAGTTACAACGACTACCAAAAGACCCAAATCAGGGACAGACATAAATGAAACCAGGCTATCAGGGCTGAGATTTTGTAACCGATGCAACGATTCATGTAGCCACCAAATGGTGCAATTATCCGGCGGTCTGCATGAGCGCCGCATTTTGAAATCCTGAGTGCCTTCGTTTCGACACCGGGGTTTGAATCTCCACACCAACAAACCCCATGCTTGCCGAACTCTGGTCATTCCAGGGGAGATACCGAACACTTCATCTCACCTGGTTTGCATTCTTTTTAACTTTTGTCGTTTGGTTCAATCTGGCGCCACTAGCCACAACAGTGAAGGCGGATCTCGGACTAACCGTTGGTCAGATCCGCACAGTTGCAATCTGCAATGTTGCGCTCACCATTCCAGCCCGTGTGCTGATTGGCATGTTGCTGGATAAATTCGGCCCTCGACGCACCTATTCCACCCTGCTGGTGTTCTCGGTGATTCCCTGCCTGATGTTTGCATCAGCCCAGGATTTCAATCAACTGGTGGTGTCCCGTCTGCTGCTTTCCATCGTGGGCGCCGGCTTCGTGATCGGCATTCGCATGGTGGCCGAATGGTTCCCTCCCAAAGAAATCGGTTTGGCGGAGGGCATCTATGGCGGCTGGGGCAATTTCGGCTCCGCTTTCTCAGCGCTGAGTCTTATTGCACTGGCTGGCTTTCTCTCCTTCTCCGGTGGATTCGAACTGCCAACTGGCGCCACCCTGAACTGG
>QCUI01000028.1 GCA_003210775.1 Synechococcus sp. AG-679-A04 | reverse complement strand
AGGTCCGCACCACTGGTGTTCCATTGGTCGACGAAGTGGTCCCAGCGGCTCTGCAGCCAACCCTGAAAAACTTCGCAAAGAGTTTGCTCAGCCGTGATCGGCTCCGCATCCTCAGCGATGCGGACAGCACAGTCACCATCCAGTCTTTGAAGTGCCGACGCGAGTGCTGCGGGCGCCAGGCCTGCTTGCTGCAGTCCGGCCACATCGCCCGGTGCCAACTCGAGCACCTCCTCTCGCCAGAGGTCATGGGCTACCTGGATGGCCAGGGTCTGTGGGTCATCATCAAGGGCAAGATCGATGGCCTGACCGTTCTGCAGCGCTTGGCGGCGAAGGCTGCGGCGGCAGAAGCCATGGATTGTGGTGATGTCGGCCCGCTCCAAGGCTTCGAGTGCCTCGAGCAGTCGGCTTGCCAACAGTCTTCGCTGCTGAGACTCCTGTCCATGCTGGGCAAGCCAGCTCTGCAGGACCGCATCCGTTTCAGGCAACAGGGTGTTGTTCCGTTCCTGTTGCAACAGGCCCTGCAGCGCCGCGTCAAGTCGGCGTCCGACCCTGTCGCGCAACTCATCGGCCGCGGCTTCTGTGAAGGTCACCAGCAGCAGTTGATCGAGGCTCAACGCTTTCTCTGCAACCAGTCTCAGCACGAGGTGGGCCAGGGCGAAGGTCTTGCCTGTTCCAGCGCTCGCCTCCAGGAGTCGAACGCCGGGTGTCAAGGGGTAGGTATTTGGTTCGAATCGTCTCGTTCTGCCAGCTGTTGCCATCTTCATCAGCACCGTGCCTCGAGTAACGGCTGATACAACGCCTGGAAAGCTGTTTCGAAGCCTTCCAGGCGTAACAGCAAGCCGGCATCGCAGTGGCTGCCGAAGCAGACTTGCTGCTCGGAACGATCCCGTTCGGCCCAGCCGCTGAAGCTTCCCTGCCAGCGGTTGATAAAGGCCCTATCCGCCGCTTCCTCCCCTTTGGACCATGCCAGTGCCCTGGCCAGGCCGCTGTCAGGTGGAACCGGCCAGCACACCTCTTCTCCCTGCTGCGCCAGGCTTTGCAGAACTCTGATCTCGAGATCAGCCTCCTCACGTGTCAGTGCTTTCCAACGCATGGCGATGTGGAATTGATCGGCTTTTGCACTGCCGTCCTGTCGGCACACCACAGCGGTGTTGCAGGCTGCGTCGTCCAGTTGCGCAAGCAAGTGCTTCAGCCAGCTCTGCAGCAGAGAACGGGACCTCAATCTTGACGTACTGATCTGAACGGCTGTCTCTCCCGCCATCACGAGGTCTGATCGCTGGGAGGTTGTTTGCTGCTGTAGCCGTAGAGGCCCGAGGCTCAGAACAGTTTTCTGGAGGCTCTGCCAGCGTCGCTCGAGCCGATTGTCATCCAGTTCTGCAGCAGCGCCAGGAGGCATGAGGCCCTGTCCGTAACTGCGTGCAATCCAGTCTCCCTTCTCCTGAACGTCCCATCGAGCTTCGGGATTGTTCCTTAGCAGGTCAAGCTGTTCAGAGATTCGTTGGCTGATCAACTGATGACAGTCCAGCTCTGGTAGCGATAGGGGGGATAGATCGTTGACGGGATCACACCATTCACCTGCATCGATGCCCTGACGTTTCAACCATTCCTTCTGGGGCGCCTGCAGCCAGCGTTCCAGTGCTTCGATTGCTTCTGAGTTGATCGGTAAGGCTGCATCGGTTGTTGGATGCTGCCAAATAAGCGGTAGGGCTAGGCCCAGATCACGATGCGGTTGATCGTCCCCCATCAGTGCATCGAGATTGCGTCGTGCGTCCAAAAGCCGGCGGTCGCAACTGATCGCATCTGTTTGTGGCGTCACCATGAAATTGGCGATGTCGAGAGGGTTGGCTGGAGGGTGAATCAGCAGGAAGTCCATCTGCTCAGCATCGAGCTGCTCTGCAAGCAGACTCAGCCACTGTTGAACCGGTGGGCATGGCGGTAGTTTTTCGCCTTGTCGCTCATCACGGCTACTCCAGCTGATTAGTAGATGCTGCCGAGCTGAGAGCAGTGCTTCAAGCAACACATAGCGATCCTGGTCGGTGCTGCTGGGGTCGCCAAGTCGACGTTGCAGTTCGAGCAGGTGAAAGCCTGCACGTTCCTGATGCCTCGGAAAGGAGGAGGCATCAAGACCCATCAGGACGATCACCCGGTGTGGGATCGCTCTCATTGGCTCTAGTGCGCTGATCGTAAGGGCACCGCTGCGGTGGCCGAAGCGGCCGCTTTCCGCTGAGAGCGCTTCCTCCAGCACGCTTATCACAACAGCAATATCCAGCTCCAGCGAGCAGTCGTTGGCTTGGAGCTGCCAGGTCTCAAGGCATTGATGAATGGCCTGTAACTCCCAGTCCCAGTTGCCACCGTCATTGAAAATGTCCTCAAGCAGCCTGCGCAGTCGAATCACCCATTCAGGGCAGGGAGCACTGAGACGTAACTGCGCGATCCATCCGGCAAGTTGATCCAGTAGCGGCCACCACACCTCGAGTTGCTGCAGGCTCAAATCCGTCAGCGCGGGTGCGCAGGAATCAAGGGCCAGCCCAGGTTCTTCGGGCAATACCAAACCCAGTAGCCAGCGATCCAGGCACCAGCGCAAGCTATTGGTGTCATTCCCGTTGCGTTCAGCTGCATCCAGCCCCCAGCGGAAGCCACTGCGCTGTAGTGCATAGGTGATCGCCATCGCATCCTGCGATGTCAATTGTTGCAGGCTTTGCAGTGCTGGGTTGCCAAGCAGCGCTTCCAGACCGCTTGCGGTGAGCCGATCAGCGCTTAAGCGCAACAGGCTCATGAAAGCCTGCTGTAGCCCAGGACAGTTTTGTTGACTGCGATCGGTCAGCCGCCAGGGCAGGTCCACACCAGTGGCATCCCTGTCGGAAAAGACAGAAGCAAAAAGCGGTGCATAGCGCTCCACATCTGGGGTCATTACCAGAATGTCTCTGGGCTGCAAACTTGGATCAGCGGCCATCCAGCCGAGAATGCGATCACGAACAAGCTGTACCTCTCTCCAGGGACCTGCACAGCCCATGAACAACAGCGAATGATCGCCGTGCATCAGTGACAGGGTTGTTTGGTCCGATTCGCCGCTCGCGAGCTGCCGTTGCAGTTGTTCCAGTAGAGAGGCCTGGGAGCCTTCTGGCTCTCTCATCATGGTGGGATCAGCAAACAGGTCGCCCTGTTCCCAGCTGCCCAGAAGACACTCGCCGCTGCCCTCCAGCATTAATTGAAATTCGGCACCCATCCGACCCAGGATCCCCTCCAGGCGCGGAGCTTCGATGAGCCAGGAGCCATCGGGGGAGTTAGTCCAGTCCTCACCTAGCTGCCTCCGTCGTCGCTGCGACCGTTGCCAAAGGTCTGGACAGGGTGTGAGTAGAAACAAGTCCACGCTGGTGCGCCCCGCTAGGGCCTGCAACAAATTGATCTGGACCGGGGCCAGATTGCTGACGCCGAAGAGTCGTAGGCGTTCAGGCAGTGGCAGTGCAGGGTCTTCACCGTTGCGGAGCCGTTCGACAACTTGCTGTACCTGCAAACCGAAGGGACTGCATGGCAAGCGCTCTGCCAGCGCGCGGGCCAGCAAAGGCTGCCACCGCAGGCCTTCCGGGAGTTGATCGCCGGCTCCTCCTGCTAACCAGTCGGAAAGCTCTTCAGGCCTATACAGCGCGTAATCGTCGATGGCATCGGCCAGGCTGCGGGCCAGTTGCCACTGGTCACGATTCAGTCGTCCCTGTTGACCGCTATGGAGCTCCCACCACTCCCGGAGGTTCGATGCACACTCTTGTTCAAGCAGGTGCGGCAGAACTTCCAGGACCCGCCAGACCAGGCGTTCGGCTCTCCATGGATCCTCGATGGCAGGCGCATCGCTGATCACGTTTTGCACGAGCTGTCGTAGGCGACTGCCAGGGAATGGAAAGCGCACCAGTGCACTGATCCCGTTGACTCTGGCGAGCTGTTCACCCAGCCAACGGCTTGTTGGCCAGGTATTGACGACCACTTCGATCTGTTCAAACGGGCCAGGAGGCTCAAGCCTGAGCTCCTGGGCTAAAAGCTCAGCGAGCAATTCGGCTCGGTTGCTGCGGTAGACCCTCAGCAAGGCACTTCTGCGATGAGCTCAGGGCTGTCTGCTGGCATTGCCCTGTCAGTGGTTCCGTTTACCTGCACGACCGCTTCAGTTTCGGGGCAAAACGCTGTGAGCAGTCCGCCATAGACCGCGCCGGTGTCGATCATCACGATCTGGCCGCGTTGCTCCACAGCAGGTCGTGGCGTATGGCCGACCACCACGGTTCCATAGCGACCGTCGTAACTCTCCCAGAAGGGTTCGCGCACATTCAGGTCTGGCTGCCCCAGCTGATCGAAGCCAGCATGGGTTGCCACCCATCCTTCACCGGAATACACGAAAGGAAGTGTGCTCAAGCGTTGTTGCCACTCCCTCGTGACAGTGTCACCGAGTTGTCGATACGTCTCGATGGCGAGTAAATCATTTCTGCCCTCAGCGGAAACGTCCTGAAGTCCTTCAACCAAATTCTGCTCATGATTTCCTCGCAACCAAGTCGCCCGACCGCTGTCCACTAATCCCCCCACCAGATTGATGCATGCAGCGATTCCGGGCCCGCGATTGATCACATCGCCGCAAAACACCAGATGATCGTCGGCCGGCAACACGGAAATCAGGCAAAGCAAGGCTTCGTGACATCCGTGCACGTCACCAATAACCCAGTGATGGCCTTGTTGGGACGCCATTTCGAGCGCTTCGATCACTCGATTCTGACTGTGTGAACCAGAGCTGTCAGCGAATGTGATTACGCTGAATCGCCGAAGAGCTCTAGATATGGATCCTCGTTCTCTTTCGCCTTTCCGTCGCGTGGCTTTGTTGGTCAGGGCACTCGATGGCGCCAAGAAAACAAATCAGGCCCTGGCTCGGTGCAGCGATGGAGAGGGGATGCTGGATGTGCTGCTCGGTGCCTCACAGAAACTCAAGCTTGGATTGACCCGGGAAGAGCTGCGCAATACGCCTCCGATTCGCGATTGGGTGTGGTGGAAGAACAAGGAGGCCCTTGTCACCATTGGTAAGTGATGCTGGGAAAGGGCTTGGACGCCAGTTATAATGGGGTGACAGACGGAGTGTCCTCTGGGTTGCGGACGGATCGCCACTAAGGAGAAGGGGTTTAAGCCTGGTGTGGAGCTGATTCGCACCGACCAATACGGGGACATCTGGTTCCTTCGGGTTCGCCTGAGTAGAACCGACTACCGGATGAAGAACCTCAAAGTCACCTCCCTGGAAGAAGCACAGGAGATGGCGTTTGAGGCATGGCAGTCGATGATGAGAGATATCGAGAACAAAGAAGCCTTCAAGCAATCACTCACTCGTCTCTTCCACTTCTTCATTGAGAACGAGCAGCGGCAAGTGGACTCGGGCAAGTTGTCCCAAGGAACGGTGAGTTCAAAGAAGTCCCAGATAATGAATGGGATCTTTCCTTATGTGGCAGAGAGGAAACTCAGAGACCCAAATAGAGTGAATGCCAATAAGGATTTCAGGGACTACCCAGACTGGCGTCTACTTCAAGGCAAAGAGCCAGCGACAGTGAATAACGAAATTATCACCATCAAAGAGGCATTCAGATGGTTCAGAAGAGAGGACTACATTGACTACGACCCTCCTTTCATTGAGCCCTGTCGAGTAGACCAGAAGAAAAGGGATGAGTCCAATCCCCCTATCAAGGTTGACGACTACCTTCTCATTAAAGAATGGTTGGATGCTTATGTGAAAGACAGTCCTAAAGGTAGAGAGAAATATATGAGAGAACTCTTTCGTGCTTATGTCACTACTTCAGTGAGTGCAGCACTCAGGCCGCATGAATGGCGAGCACTTACATGGGGAATGGTCAAGGTTGGAAGCACTGAGAATGAGATAGGCATCCCACCGTGGACTAAAACAGGTCGTCGTCTGGTGTTCTTCAGGGGTGATTCACTTAAGGTTTGGCAAAAGGTTCAGAAAGGCAACACACAGATAGAAATAACAGACGACACTCCACTTGGTATGGACCCGAGCACTGGTAAGAGCATCTCTTATGCGACTTATAACGCTCGTTGGGACAAGATGATGGAGGAGCTGAAGATGAATTACACCGAATATTCTTGTCGAGCAGCAGGCATCTGTTCCCGTCTGGAGGCAGGAGTTCCTATCTTCACTGTTGCAAGATGGGCTGGTAATAGTGTGAGAGTTATTGAAGCCAACTACACCGCATCCATCATGCGTTCAGAGAAGATGAAACGACAGGTGATGAAGGACGAAGGTAGGAAGTGGCAGAAAAGTGGCATCCTCTTGGGCAGCAACGAAGACTATGTTATTCGTGACTTAGATTGATTATTAACATAGAAAACCCCCTCGTGGTTGCAGTCACGAAGGGGTTTTCACGTTCAATAATCCCACTCGTATTATTCCAATTGGAGCCAATAAATAGAGCTCTCTTGTGGTATACATAAAGACGGCCTCGCTGTTAGGCCTTTGATCTATAGGCTGCACGAATGAGTTTCTAGGCGTGGCCTGATTGGTTTCAGGTCTATAAGTAATTTTGTCGATATATCCTAATCAATAGGTACTCAATCCATTTGATGTCTGTTGACTGGCACATTCCCAATGTTTAAAATTAGACTCCTCTCTGGTTTTTGTTGATTCAATTAATAAATATCTATCTATAAGGTTTCTAATTAGGCTTGAAGCTGACACTACAAGTATAACAACATTCTTTAGGCTTGTTAAGTTACGCCTGCTGGGATTGATTAAATCGTTCTTTGCTTATGAGATAGATCTACCAGAGTGACTCTGGAGTTCGTTGTGCGTTTTCTCCCTTGTCATGTGTAGAAAGCTGCCATCCCCGTCAAATTGGCTTTGGCGGGTTAATGAGTGCAATGACTCATGCCATCGATGTCATACCTAGATTCACCAGTGGGTGTGTAAGTTAAGTCATATCTTGCTTCCTTCTGAGTGTTCTTCATCGTCAGCGAACTCCAACACATGAGTGAATAGAAAGTACTCGCTTCCCCTTTGATAGCTTTCAACGATTAAACCCTTCATGGGTCCCCTGGAACCACAACCTACAAAAGTAGGGAACTCCAAGCCAGTCAAAACCGACCTCTGAGTTCCCCCAAGCCCAAAATTTTTCCGGGGTGGATTCAGACCCCCAGACCCTTTCAGGTGGTAGATGGAATAGAGATTCGTCCTTAGCCTGTGAATATGAAATGCCTTCCACTCCTAAGTGCTCTGCTGCTCTCAGCATCACCTGCCATCCCTGTCTATTCGCAGTACTACGCCGACGATGACTGCGTTTTCAATAAGGCAAGTGAGATACAAAGGTTAGAAAGTGAGCTTCAAGAGCAAGTCAAAGAAACCGAAGAGCCTGGATTTATTGATTCTTTTGGAGATCGATTGGTTTTCACGGGTCACCTTCCAAAGGATGCGAGTGCAAGCATGAAGAAAGAGCTGGCTCTTTGGTTTATTGAGGGAAGCAGAAGGGCATTGCAAAAGAATATTGATGCATTAAATATGTCTCCTGACTGCTCTGAGCTTCAAGGAGGCAAAGGTCAATGAAACTGCTTCCACTCATCGGTGCACTCCTTCTTTCATCGCCACTTCTACTTGCTGTACCAGTCAAATCAGCAAATGATGGAGATCCTTATTATGCTCCACAAGCGGAAAGATCAAAAGGCTTTTACTACGGCCATGTCTATGGAGTAGGGATGTTCTTGTGCGAATTAGCAATAGACCAAGAAATCGACAAAGGATACGCCAAGAGGATATTTTCAGAATGGCATAATAAGGTTAAGGAACAAAATGCATCCAAATACATGGAACGCTATATAGACCTTGCCTATAATAAGATACTTCAAGATGTAGTTTGTAAAGGGGTTTATCAATGAAACTCCCCATCATCATTAGTGCTTTACTCCTCTCAGCTTCACCTGCCTTTGCTGATGACCTCATCTATCTGAAATGTGATGTAAAAGCGACTACAACTACTATCCAGTCAAGTACGAATGAGGTTTTGGATAAGAAAGACTTGGCAACTGAAGAGTTTTACAAGATAGATACCATCAACAGCCGACTCACCAGTGATAATTCAGGTGATTGGAAAGACGTAACTATTGCTAATGGTATTGCCACAGATCAGTTCAAAGAAGTTGAAAATGGAGTAACTAGTGAAGGTAAAGCATTTGTAGAGTTCTCTCCTCCTGGAGTCTTCGGCATGGAATACACTGCATCAGAAGATGATATTTCATTGAAAATGGTGGTGACGGGCACTTGTCAAAACACTGATAGAGAAACTGCTGAAAAGGGCATGAATCAATGAAAATCCCAGTCCTCCTTGGCTCCCTACTCCTCTCAGCATCACCTGCCGTTGCCGAAAATGCACTGGAGTGGAATCCAGTATCTTTGATAAAGACAGATCAAAGATTAGCGCAATCACATTCCAGTAAACTTGTATTCGTCCTTTTATACAATCCTTATACTGATGATGAAGGTATTCACACCCTTGATAACGGTAATTCTCATCAAGTTCTTTTATTTCAGAAAAAGGAGGATGCCTTGGTTTATTCCAGTAGGTTTGGGGAGATGAATTTTCCTGTCCCAACTGTTACTGAAATAGACGAAGATGATATTTTACAATTTATCTCTGACAACAACTACACGGGCCTCATTATTGGACCAGGAGCAGGGGATGATGCGCCAATAGGGGAGACGAGCAATCTTCCCGAAGATCATAACTACTGATTTTGATATTTTAGAATTAGCTTAGAGCATGAAACTCCTACTTCTTCTTTCAACCCTGCTACTCACAGCATCGCCTGCCGTTGGTAGTGAGCCATAAGGTTCATAAGAAAGCCCTCCGAGTGGAGGGCATCAGAGTCAATAGGAGGTGAGAATCACTCTTCGCCTTCTTCCTCACCACCAACAGGAATCAACGATCAGAGTTGAGTAGATAAAGGTTCAGTCAGTGGAAACATAAATACTTCCAGTTATCCGACTGGAAGATGTGGAAGTGCAAAGCATTGCCTAAGCAAGAAAGATTGAAAGAAGTTCTGATATACGAGAAGCAGACAGGAGAATTCGTTTGGAGTGAAAACCACCGCTTCAAAGGAAAGAAAGCAGGAAGCAAAGACGGCGGATACCTACGCATCAGAGTCGATGGTGAGCACTACCTCGCTCACCGACTCGCTTGGTGCTGGATGACAGGAGATCTCAACGACAAGTTGATTGCGGGTGCTGGTTCAGCAATCGGTGGTGCCGCTGGTGGTGTCGGCTTGCGTATGGGACTTGGAATCAAGAACCCAATTCTCGGTCTAGGCGTTGACTATGCGGGTTCCATAGGTGGTGACCTCGTCGGTCAAAACATTTCAGATCGAGTGCTCAGGGCAAAGCACGGTGGTCTAACACCTCTGGAACAAGAGCAAATGCAATATCAGCGTGAGCTTGAGGGCAGCATTCGCCTTCAAGTGATGCAGGAGTTTGGCATCAGCCAACAAGAAAGGCCAGCACAAGAGTACTGACCCTTGCTCGCTCTAGGACTCTTCCTAATCATCCACTTCACGGCAGGCTTCTCCTCTGCTGAGCAGTTACTCGGGCAGATATGTAGCTGGAACAAATGGTCGGCAGCCGGGATATTTCTTAAGGTTCAGCTTAGCTGCGCTTAATGCAAGGGCTTTTCCATATCGCTTAGAAAGTACCTTTAATGTGGATTGAACCCCAGCTTTTGCGATCTGAGGCGGAATGTATCCGTCTTCACCGAAGGTACAAGTTGCTTGCATCCATCCAATAAGTCTTGCGATATCAAAGTCCTCATCATTTATCCTTCCTCTTGCGGGAGCTGCAATGAGAAGGACTGCAATCCCAATGGTTGCAGTGGTTAACCGAAGATTAGTCATAAGACCACTCTGACATTAGATAGGCACCCCGCGAGGAGTGCCTGACGCCTGATTTCTTAAATAATCACTCTTCGCCTTCTTCGTCACCACCAACAGGGATTAGACGAATGGCCTTTTTACCCAGCTTGATCTCGAATTCATCGCCAGGAGCCAGGTCGAGCATGGCGGTGTAGGCCTTACCTACCAGAAGGTTGCCATTTCCCTGCACTTTAGCGGTGTAAGAGAGCTTCCTGCCTCCTTTACCAACACCTGCTGAGCCACCACCAAGATCAATTCCCTTTGCATTCAGCAGTGCCTCATAGAAGGCCGTGAAGTTCACACGGTCAGAACCATCCTTCTTCTTGGAGACATACCCACAGGCTGTAGCCAGGTCAGTTTTGGAGACATCTCCCAAGTCTTTGACCTTGGCCAGCAGTTCGGCACCAGTGAGCATTGTATTGAGAAGATGTGAATAGCCAGAAGTTATCAGAACTTTCTCATTTTAACAATCCTTTTGGCGGTAGAAGGCTGGATAAGGGTTTCTAAATAGTGGAGTTATGGAACATATGAATAATGAACAGCTCACAAGAACTGCAAAGGCTCCAGGAGCTTCAGGCGTGGTCAAGACGAAAGAACTTTGTGCTTCCTATTGATTTGCAGAAGGAATACAACCAACTACTCAAGAATCGTCGAAACCTTGTTTTGGAATGGACCGGAATGGGACATCGAGTTCAGCTCTAGAAGCTCTCGACACAATTCAGGGTTTAAAGTCTTAATCAGTGCAAGGTATTGAAGGCTGATTGATGGTCTTTTTGGGGTGATTGAAGCAATAAAAAACACCTGCGGCAGGGGCTTTGAGGGCGTAGGCTTTTTTAGTCACCTACTCTCTATACACTGTTACCTAGATTACAACAGCCAAAAGTAAAGCAGTAAAAAGTCATAACAGTTCCCCCAGCCACATTCTCCAGTTCTTCTTCTGAAACCTCTGATTGAGCGTTCTTCAAGTCATCAGCAGAGATGCTAAATCCCGCCTCTTTTGCAATCGCAGCAACAGCATCAATATCAGCAGCGGCTTTCAGCTTCTCCTGAAGGCTGGTGTCGCCTTTGACCTTTTCGAGGAACGCTTTGAGTTGCTCTTCTGACATTGGCTATCGGAAGTCTTTAAAGGTTATAGCTAAGATATCTTGAAGTGTCTTTGACTAATAATTACCGCGCTCGATCGTGCCAGGTATTGAAGGGCATTTAGGTGTGATGATCTCATCGTGTGATTACAGGACTAATTCCTAACACTGCTTCTTCACCCATTCAGCAGGGAGGTTATTGCCAAGTTCTACTGCTTTTCTCCAATCATCACAGGCACCTTTAAGATCATTCACCAACTCTTTAGTATAACCACGATTTGCATATGCAAAGGCATTTTTAGGATTAATCTCTAGTGCCTTCGTGTAATCAGCAATTGCTCCTTGAAAATCTTGCAATTGTGCTCTGGCATTGCCACGATTGTTGTAGGCATTGGCATACTGAGGATTAATCTCTATTGCCTTCGTGAAATCAGCAATTGATCCTTGATAATCTCCTAATTTAGTCTTGGCGGTAACACGGTTAAGGAAGGCGTTGGCATACTCAGGATTGATCTCTATTGCCTTGGTGTAATCAGCAATTGCTCCTTGATAATCACCTTGTTCATATTTGTCTACTCCACTATTGTATGAATTAATTGCCAATGGGTTCGCGTTTGCAGTAACCAACGGCGACCCAAGAGCAAGCACAGACAGTGCAGCAGCAATGGCAGTAGTCCGGCGAGGCATAGAAAGAATGTTCTGCTCCTCTGTGAGCTTAGGTGTACCTCAAAGATCAATGCAATAAAAACCCCGCACAGTGGCGGGGTTAGTGAGTTGTGGTTTGGTTCAAGCCAAGACTTCGTATCGCCCTCCTTGTGCTTGATAGGGATCCATTCCTTGATTCGCTTCACCAGCGATCAAATCTGCCCCAGGAGCATCTTGCTGTTGGTAGTTATCGGTAATGAGTGCGATATCGATGTTGAATGGGGTCAGAGTTTCAGGGTTGGAACTGAATTCATCTCTGAATGCTGGGAGGTCCTCTTCATCTTCGTCCCACCAACCAGTCCAATTACCAATGGCACTAAATAGTTTCTCGAAGCCTTTATACGTATTAGTTACTGGATCCACTTGAACTGCGGTGTCGACAACTACGTTTAAAATCTTGTCACCAGCAGATGCATTGGGATCATGAACTGTTCTCACAGCATTTTCGTGAAGAATCTGACTTCCAGTGCTAATTGGAGTCAATCTGGCGCGATTTATTGTTTTTGTGTCGTTATTCTTTTCAGCTTCCTTAATCTTGCTGATAGTCGGCGTTGGGTTGGCTGGATCAAAAGTAGCGTAATCAACAACTGCAGAAATCTTCCCTGCGGCATCGAGTGGGCCTTTCAGCTTTTCTGGAGCGTATAGCTCAACCATTTGCTTGATTCCTTCAAGCTGCTCTTGCGGGGTCGGACTACCAAGATCGTCTTCAGCTTCATCGAAACCAAAGCTGCGCATGACTTGGCCGACATTTTCAACGCCTTGACCGAGAGTGTTCCATCCGTTTTCACGCAGGTTTTCACCAGCTTCAATGACGTAGGTCGATGGCAGGAGTTCATCGGGGGCGTTGAACCCTGGATCGGTTACGCCAGTCAGTGAATCAGCTTCGGGGGTAATAGCAGTTGGTCCGTCAAAGATTTCTTTGATCAAAGCGGGATCGGTCAAAGCGGGATCCCACAAAGGGAGAAGGGCAGCGTTGGGCAGGAAAGTTGAGGTGGTCATTGTTTTAGGGAGTGGATGTTTGGGGGTGCTGCCCCCTCGACTCCTTCAAGATCACAGCCCTTCTGGTCAACCCCACTACACAGGTCTGGTGTAGACCCCGCGAGGTTCTGTTGAGCTTCTTGTGAATGCCTCAGACCCCATTGCCTTACAGGGATTAGCTCACCTGGAAGCCAGCCACGCCAAGGCTCCAGGGCAATAAAAGCCCCGCACAGTGGCGGGGTGTAGCTGGTGTGAGGTTGTTTTGTATTGGGATTGTCCGGAACGCTTTCTTCCTCAGTGTCATGGTTCTTGCCTCAGATACCTAACTCGTACGCCTTTTCGGTTGCTGCCTCACGGAGCAACTTGAAGATCGGACCGCATCCGCCCATCTCCTTGATGTGATTGACCATTAGTGATGGGCTACTCATCGCCACTGAAGCCAGATGTTGAAAAAGTCATTTTCTGCCACCGAGGGTGGGCAAACCGACCCTTCTTTATCATGCAGAATGAACGTCACGATTTTTAGGATTAATTAGCCACTCTTGATAGGATGATGACGGATCTAGAGAGTAGTTGATAGCTACTCCCTTTTTACTGACTCTCTATCGAATCCGTGCGTTTCTCTGGACTAAGCCAAATAAAAAAGCTTGTTTTTATTTGTCGATGATCTAATCTGATCGAATGGAAAGCCAACAGCCACAAGACAAGCGAGGATGGGAAGAAAAGTTCTATTCCATCAAGGATGACCTGATTGAGCATGCCACAGATTATTCCCGTTATGAAAGTGGTTTTTACTGGAATGACAATCAACACTCAGGATTGGTCTTTATTTCGAGCAGGTTGGTCGACAAATATCAACTTCGCTTGATTCCCGAGGACAATATCGAACTCTGGATAGATGGCTGTGGCGTGAGTCCAAATGAAAGAGCAGAGTGCTTGAGAAAGTATTCCTACGCAGTTTATATACATCACGCAGAGGCATTTTCAATAACAAAGAATGGATTGGACTTTTCAAGTGGTACTTATACGAAAACACCTCATGGCGAATGCTACTCTCTAGAATTTGTTGCATGGTTTAACGGTTTTGCTGTTGAACTGTTTAGAGAAGGCGATGAGGATCTTAAAATCGTCAAATGGTGTGATGGCTAGTTTGTCAGACTGGTACGTCTCAAAGATCTTGATCGATCAAAAAAACTTTTTTGACGTTATCTGTAATAAGACTCTCTGTGTGGTTTGTTGAAATGAGATTAATGAGTTTAAGTGATCTTTGCAGGTTATGATATCAACCTGCATACCAGCTTAGAGATTCATGTTTGCCGAGTACTAGGTTGATGTAGCCCCTGTTTTTCTTACTTTCGTTCAAGACTTGTCTACTCCTGCTAATGGATGCCTTGCTAAGAAGTTGTTCAATTTTATTGATTTCGAACCAAATTGGTTTGAAGCCTGTTCTAACCCATTAGGTGACTTAGAACTTTCTCAAATCTCATATCCCCCTTTGTATAGAGAAGTACAGCTCCTGAAATGATCATTGAATTGAGAAACAGGAAGCCCGAGATGACCTTGAATTCGTTTTTCATTGGACAATTTTGGCCAATGTGTGGTTGCTGTTGTGGCTTGAAAGCTGTTGTGATATGGAAGAATGCCTCTAGAAGCCCCCTTCCACCGGTGCGTGCTCTCAGTCTTGACGGTGTTGTGGTTGTCCGTCATTGCTTCTCTGCCGTTGCTCTCTCAACCTGATCTAATTCTTCAATGGTCTGCCGCTGATCGCCCTGAGAATCCATGCTGGCTGCATACACAGAGGAGACTTGTCATGGATTCCTTCGCTGTGGTAACAAGCTCCACTCGTGAGGTCCTTTAGCTTTTCTGTCCTCAGCTGGGTGTCGCTTTATAGATCAATCCTGAATTAAGGAGCTTTGTAGGTGGTTATAGCGACTAACTCCTGAGTTTGGATCAGCCTGTAACTATGAGCATGACGCTTCAACTGGCTGTTGCACGTGGGACCGCCCGTGGCCTGATCAACGGTACCGCCGCTGCTGACTACGGTGATGTGATTTCTCTGAGGCAACTGCTTCTGAGTGAAGGTGAGCATGGCCTGGCGACAGACTTGCTTGTACTGGCTAAGGCAATGAGTCCTACTGCTGCTGAGCTTTCCGAATATGGTCCTGCAGCGTGATTGCCATTATTGAATTGATTTCTTTGGCAAGATCAAATTAATCTTTCTTTGTGCTTTTTCATGTTGAGTTGCTTGGCTTAATGTTTATATGCTTATTTCTGCCGATCTTGCTATGCATTGGTCGGTTGTGATCATGCCCAATGTCGGAACACTCAGATCCTCAAATCGTTGATGTGACCGCGATTGTTGAATCTCATCCATTGCTGGATGAGGAAGATCTTCATGGAGGCGTGGCTGAACGACTGAAGCATTCCAAGGAGTTTGGGGCGCTTGTTTGGGACGCTACGAAGGATTACGTGCAAAAAATGAATCTTTCTACTGAGGAGAAAGCTAATGTGAGTACCTGGCTCTCTTCTAAAAGAGATCGATTGCAAAAAACAATTGTAGAAAAACTCCATAATCTTCATCAGCATGATTGATAAGTGTTGAGCAATGACTCTTTGATTCTTGAGTCACTTGCTCTTCAAAGTGTAATTCTTTGGTCTCATGATGATTCTTTTTGGATTATTGAATTGATAGAATAGATGCTTCATTGCCCACGTTGTTTTATCCTGCTTTCAGCTTGGATTGACCTGCATGGAATCCTTGAGGAGCAGTAAAGTTACCGCCGAGATTAATTCAAGGCCAATGAATTGAGCTGTGTTAAGAGGTTAAATTGCTCTCGTTTGGAAAAACTCATGAAATATTTCTAGCAACACTTGATGTAACTATGATTGCAGCCTTTCCTGATTCCTAAGCTGCTGTTGCTTCCAATGCATCATTGGGCTCGGCTGGCTCATTCGTGAGATCGTTAAACCGTTCGCCTTCTTCAATGGCATAGAGCTTGTAGAGAGCCATTGCTGCCGCGTCCCACTGCTCCTCTTCTACAGCTTCGATCATCTGTTGAAAAAACAGAACATTGACAACTTCAAGATCGAGTGAGTTCATCGAGTCCCAATTGCTATGGGTAATTTATCGGCATTGAGCCTCGGATCCAGAGCTGAAAGCAGTAGAGAGGTGGAAGATTCAACTTGACCTTGGCTCGGTCTTATCTGTCGTTATGGCGGAGGTGCCGATGGTTCCCTTCGTGAGTGTTGTCACTGTTGGCAGTCGTCTTTGCGGAGCCGCTGCGGTGAATCACCCCAGTCATCGCTTTGCTCGCTGCTGCATTCCTGGGTGCGAACTTCGATCAGCTCCCTTTGCTCTCCTTCGTTGTCCGATGCTTCTGCAACCAGTTGACCTGCGATGAGGCCAGTAACTCCAACGATGATCCAGCTGATCGTTTTCATGGCTGGTTGCAGCATGTCCTTCCAGCTTGGTCTGGATTTCGAGTCTGGCCTGTTACAAGCTGTTTTTAACGATCATCTGGCTGACAACCCGCTTTTAGCGCTTGTGATGGGTCTCAGTTGTTAGGGCCAACCGGACTCCCAACGCAGTTGCTGGACGGCAGTCACTAGGTGACATGGCAAGCCCTCACTGGAATCTGTCCACTTATCACCCCATCGGTCCCCAAACTGTCCTTCCCTAGACGAAATGATTCGCCCACAGTGCCGGATTTTCGATAAATTACCCCCTTAGCTCTGCTTGAGACAAAAAACAAGATGCAACGATCATTTGAATAGTTCTGCCACCCGCAACCCAAGATCAAAACCTGTTCGAAGAGTGGACTTCGATCTCAAGTCGCATATGGCTAGCGACGATCGAATAGCTGCATGGCAGATCTTTAATACAGTCTTACCTATGGCTGTCTGTGTGTTTGCGTTTGCCGAAGTAACGACTTCGTTTAATCTCACTTCGATATTAATAGCCCCACTGCTTTTTGTTCTCATCATTCTTTTGATGAGTCGTAGTTTCTCTTTGATGCATGATTGTGGTCATGAAAGTCTGTTTCGTTCTAGAAGTCTGAACCGATTTGTTGCTTTTGGTCTCAGCATTATTCATGGTATTCCTCATCATCCATGGTCGCGAGGTCATGCGTTTCATCATAAATACAATGGTAATTGGGACCGTTACAGGGGGCCATCAGCTCTAACGACACGTGCTGAGTATGAAATGAAGAAATCTGGAGCAAAAACTCTCTACCAGATTTTGCGTCATCCATTATTGCTTTTCCCTGGTGGTTTTTATTACCTCATCATTAAGCCGAGGATTGCTTTACTTCTGGGATTTGTTGAGTGTTTTTTTGTAAGTCTTCGAAAGGTTTTTGTTGAAATAAGCAATGGAAAAGTTCCTGATATTTTTTCAATTATCAATAAGCATCAATCTAGTTTTTTCTATACTAGAGAGGAGGTTTACGACACCATTGCAAATACTTCGATTCTGGTTTTGTGTTGGTTGACAATTGGTAATGCTATCGGTCACTGGCATTTTTGGATCCTTTACTTCTGCGTGATGAGTTCCAGTGCAGCCTTGATGATTGCTGTTTTCTTTGTTCAACATAATTTCCCAGGTTCTTATGCGAGTAGAGAAGAAGATTGGAGTTATTTCAAGGGCGCTATCGAGGGCTCTTCCTTTCTTCAGCTTCCACCAATTCTGAATTGGTTTACCGCCGATATCGCCTATCATCATATTCATCATCTTTCTGAAAGAATTCCTAATTATCGCTTGCGAGATTGTCATTACTCTAATCTCCATCTACTTGGAGATGTGCAGCCTCTTTACTTGCATCAGATTCCGACATGCTTTTCTCTGATTTTGTGGGATAACGTTAGATCTGAACTTGTGACAACAGGCATTTAGCTTATTTAGCTACGGCTTTGGCTTGTTAGATCAGGTTTTGGTCCTTGAATTTCATCGCTTAGTTTGACAGCCACTCCATTGACAGTAATGCTGAAATGTGTTCGCCCGGGCCGGGGGCTACCACGAGAACGCTATTGGTGTTGTTCCAGCTGATTTATTGGGCTCGGGCTGTTGGTTCTTATTTCATATAGCACTTTGAATATTGTCGAGTTTGGTTGTTAACTGAAATTCCATCGCCCCTCAGCTTCAGTAACTTGCGCTTTGAGGCCTTGCTGCTGTCGTTTTGATCCCGTCAGATTGCGTGATGTTTAATGATCATCCTGATGATGCTCGGTCCGAGCAGCAGCTTCAGAGTTCAGGCTGGCTTGTGAACTGTCAGGAAGGTCTGTTCCTCCATATCAAGCCAGATGCTTCGATACAGCATGCTCAGTTTGTTGTGCTGAGCACCTTTCGGTGGTCGCCTGTCCTGGGTAATCCAGTGCGCCAGCAGAGTATGCCTCGTCATCTCGGTTTGGAAATGTGGAGCAATTTGCAGGAAATCGGTTGGACCTCCTGCTCACCGCCTGAGTCCTGACTTTCCAGAAACAGGGAGCCGTGACGTCCCCCTCTTCCCAACGCACATGCTCTCGTGGCGCTGGGTTACCCCTGAGGAGCTCAGAATTGTCTGCGGCAACCTGTCAGAACTGGTCGCATTCGTTTTGTTGATAGGGAAGGATGAAATTCTTGCGAACGGCGTCGATCAACGCCTCAGGCAGCTTGAGACCGCAGCCTTTGCTGTAGCGCGTAAGACTTTCTTCAAGCCATGGGTTAAGGACAATGCACTGTGCCGCAGACAGAGCCAGCGCCAGTTGGTATTTTTCTGGTTGTTTTTTGCCAGCATGAAACAACCTGCAGCCTTCATTGATCAGGGCTCGAATCTCAGGATCTCTGAGATCAACAGTTCCTTCTGATCCAAGGCGCATGATGCGATCGCGGATTGCTGCTCGCACCAGGACGAAAGACGCTGTCGCTAATTCGGGGCCAAAGCGATCTTCGGTCTCTTGTTTCTCTCGGATCTGTAAAAGAGCATTCACCAGCTCCGCTGATTTGAAAACCGACAGCTTGATTTGCTTGTCACTGCTGAGCGTTTGCACTTTTGGCAGGTAAGAAGCCACATCCGCCAGAAACTCAGGAGATCTGTTCTGGAGTGGTTCAAGCGAACGCCACAACTCCTGCCCTGATGCCATGACCAGTGAATCTGACTCCTGAAAAGCTAGCGCTTGAAATCTGGCTCACGATCCACGCGCTGAGTGATTCAGCCAGCGATCGATAGTGCAATGTTGACAAGGGCCAGTCCACCTAAAAAGAAGGCCGCTAGTAGGGAAGATTCGGGGAAGAATTTGGCCAACGCCAACCCGGCGCCCATGAATGCGGATGAAACCAGAATTGCCGTGACATCAACGGGCATCTGAAGGGGAACTCTTCGCAGAGCTTTTTAACAGATGATTGGGTTCCGTGAGCTCACGATCGACCCCACAGGAGATTGTCTGACTGCTGGCTTGGCTGACCTCTGCACTGCACATCAACTGAAGGCTGTGTTTGTGGCGAGCGTCTCCAGTGATTCCCCCTTGGTTGATCGGTCGAAGAAGCCCACCTGTTTTGACGCTGGAACGTTGTGCTTACTGAGTGAGTGATGCAACCCATTCGCTGACGCTGTTGACGCACTCTTCACTGGATTCATAAGGCAGCACGTTTCTGCCAGGGATGGTGATGATCGAAGCGTTGGGCAGTTTTTGTTTGTAAGTCCCTAGCCGTTCATGGAGGTCATCCCAGTTCCTTGATGAGCCAATCCCGGTTGCGTTGCTTCCAAAGATGACTTGAACAGGAATGTTCAACCCAGTCAGCTGGGCTTCCCAGCCTCGTCGCCAGAATCCAGCCAGAAACGAATACACCGCCCAGCGGGTGTCCATCGCTCGTGATCCCTGCTTGAGCATTTCAAGCCATTCATGATCAACTGCTTCAGGTTGGGCAAATAAGTTTTTTCTGGAGAATGCGTCCAGAAATCTGCGCCGACGCGCATATAGGTAAAACAGGTTGCCAATGAGTCCATCAAACAAGACCCTCCAGAGCCATCGTGCTCTGCTTTGAGGGAACTTCTGATTCAGCACTAGCCAGCCCGGTGGGCTGATCGCCACCAAGGCGCTGACTAACTCTGGAGCTCTCGACAAAACGGCCAGCGCGATGGGCAGGTATGCTCCCTGGGAGACCAGCACAGTAGGTCCGTTGTCTCGCTCTCGAAGCAGTTGGATGAGTGGCTCAGCCCAGTCTTCAGGCGTGAGTGGTCGTGCTGGGCATGGTGCTGTTCCACAGCCGAGTAGATCGGGCTTGAGCAGCACTGGAGTGTTGCTTCTCCCTTGCCAGGAAGCCACGAATCGATCCCAGAACCTCGATGACAAACCAACTCCAATTGGATGAATCAGGAGCAGCTGCTGTTCAGCTGATGTGTTGCTGGCCAACTTCACCGCCGATGCAGGAGACCTCGATTGTGATCAACAGAATCCCTGAGCGTGATGAAGGGCGTTGTCCAATCAACGTTGCTGCTGGTCCATACATGGAGATTCCGTACCGCTGAGAACATCAGCTCGACAACTACTGCGACCTACTCAAGGCCCCCCACTATGGGATGGACCAATAGCCTGTAAAAGTGATGGAATATCAACTGAATAGGGTTTGGTGAGTGGATTTTGACAAGACCTCTTCGCGTGAATGAATCACAAAATGACAACTGATTTTGACTTTGGTGGGTTCCTTGCAGCGATTGATGATCTCAGTTCCTGATATTGCTGATGAGCTGTTCAGCTTGCGTCTGTTGACGAGTCTTCATGTCTTACAGCGAGGAATTAAAACCATGGCCATTTTGGACGGATGACGATTGCCTGTCATTCGGATGACCGTCTCGACTACTGATTCCAGAGAGGCTCATCTGAGGGTGTGGTCTCTTATCGAGTCTGGACTTGAAACCAATTCCTGCTGGCGCCAGATGTTTTTCGACTTTGGCCTGCTTGCCACTGTTGGCTTTGATCAACCGTTTGACGAGCATGACGACAAGGTTGGCGAGCTGGCAGAACAGCTCGATCTGTCTACGAGCGTTGTTGTCAGCGAGCTTCGTTATTTCATCTGTCAGAACTGCTTGTGGAGTACTGACGAGCTTGTTGTGGATATGGACACTGCTTTGAAGGTTCTTGTCAAAGATGGAAGTCCTGAGGAGGTCGTGGACTGTTTGCTCGACTTTTCTCCCTACGCAAATCGTCCTGTTGTCTTGCAATCATTGCGTTTAGCCGTAGCAAAGCGAGATGACTCTGATGCTTTTCAACCAGCCCTTTCCAAATTCGAACGATAAATGTCTTTTTGGTGTTGCGGTGTGACTGCGACATCAGTCGACAGGAGAGTTGGCTGCGTCTCTGCGGCAACTGAGCTGATGTTTATGGAGAGCCCTCTGGCCCTGGCCTGTGGTGTTTGGTTGTGGAACCTGATGAGGTAACAAATGAACTGGCATTTGCTTTTTGGTTTCAGTTACAGCAAATGAAGGAGCTCCTGCCCTGTTAGAGGTGACTTGGACTTGAGCTCAGGCGGTTTGGCCAGTACCAGGCTGGATCGTCCTGCCTGGCATTAGCTAGGTGCCTCGAGCAGGTCAATCACTTTTCAGATGAATTCTCGCGATCTTGCAGCTTTGATAGGAACAGGTGCAAGTCTTCCCGTGGCGAAAGACCAGATCCAAATCAACATTCCTGCTTCTGATTTTTCAAGTCTGAGAGCAGCTCTTTGCAGGGTTGGTTGTGGTCACACTCCTGATGCTCAAGAGGCGGCCTCGCTTCATGAGCTGATGAAAATCCTGGAAAGTGCTCAGGATCAACTTCTTGGAGGCTCACTTCCACTCAACCGTTGAGATGGCTGGCCTCCTTGCTGAATCCCTTCCGCCCTCATCTCGTTTAAAGACCACTCCGTGTACTTATTTGTACTTGGCTGGGCATCAAGGGGTACGTCCCTCTATCGATAAGGGCTAGACCTCAGTAAGAGACAATGTCAGACGCCTGGCTGGAAGACCCGAAGACCCATTGGGCGATGAGGTTCCACCAGCAATCAAAAACTCTTGATGGCGATCTCCAGGTCGTCGTTGAAAACGGCAGACCGATGCCTCACAGCCAGCCAGCTTTGATCAAGTCACGCATCCATATGGCCTATGAGGATGCTGTTTCTCTTTACAGAGATCTGCAGCAGATTGGCTGGATGCACTGTCCAGCCTTCTGGTGAGCCTCCATGGCTGCCAGCTAGTCAATCCATGACGACCGATCCCATCTCCGCGGTTTTAGAAGGCGTGTTGCTCGGAGCCGAGGATCTTCATGGAATACACCCCTGGAAGGCCAGCAAAGAGCAAATCATCTGTGCCTGTACACGTCTCGTTGAGGATTACGGCATCAGACTGCAAGGTAGAGGACGAGAGTGCAGCGATTCACGCTTCCATCTCGGAGGCGACGACGAATTTCGCTACTCAGATCACAAAGACGATGCGGGCAATCCTGCTGTGTTGATTGAGTTGGCAGAAGGCTGAGCGACCACTGATCGTTGTATTGGGAATCCTTTGATCCAGCTGCTCCTCACACCGCCTTAACGGGGCTCATGTCATTTGATTTTGTAGCAGTTAATTTGATGACGTTTGCAGGCTTGCTTTTAGGCTCGTCTGGTTTTGAAATAAATAAAAAGCTAGTGCATCTGTAGAAGCTCAAGACTTAAATGGTTCTCGTTTTTGGTTTTTAAAAAATCCTTTATTCTGGATTGATTGAAAGAATTTTCTACATTCCAGCAAGCTGTTCTTTCGGCGCATTTGCCGTCACCTGCTAGTCGCTCGAGCTCAGATTCTCTAGGTTTATTGATGTGTTCGGTGCTAAATTCATGGCCATGTTGTTTGACCGTCTCGACAACTTCTTCGGATGACTTGGCTGCTTTGAGCTTATCCTTGATGTTGTTATCCTCTTTGACCTTCTCGGGGAATGCTTTGAGTTCCTCCGGGGACATGAGTACAAATATCTCTATGTTTGACATTGGCAATGACATGCAGCTTCGTCAGTAGTTTTCGGATCACTATTCGTCGTTGTTTTCGTCTTGAGTTAAATGTCCTGTTCAGAGGCTGCGGAACAGTAGTGAGAGGCCCATTACAAGCGCAAGGCATTCGAAAGCTCGCTTGACCAGTTGGCTTCCTTTTTTGAGTGATAAGTGAGCACCGAGATACCCCCCGATGAGAGATCCCACGATCAGGGCTGGTACCCAGCCCCAGTAGATCTCATCGCTGAATCCGAGCACCAGAGCGCCGGTACCGTTCCAGGCCAGACCCACCAGGATCAGTGTGTGAGCAACTGCCTTTGGATAACTCAGGCCAAACCAGCGCACCAGCCACATCGTGACGAACAGGCCTGAGCCTGAAGAGAGTGAACCGTTCAGCACTCCGATCGCGAAGAGCACCGCAATGCCGATGCACTGTTGCTGTCCGTTGTGGCTCACCACCCGGTCGAGCTTCCCTAGTTCGGGTCGACGGGCGGAGTACACCCCGAGGGACAGGGTGAGCAGCCCAAGAGCTGCGGTGGCGTAGCGATCAGGCAAAGCCATCACGCTGCTTGCTCCTAACCACACTCCCGGTAAACCTGCCAGGAGAATGATCAGGCTCAAGCGGGGATCCAGGCTGCTGGCCCGCCAGTGTCGACCGGCGGCGCCAACGCCGAGGGCCACGCTGGCCAGTTTGTGTGTGGCCAAAGCTGATGCGAAGGGAAGCCCCAGCAGAATCAAAGCCGGCAGCTGCACCAGGCCGGCACCGCCACCGGCAAATGCTGAAAGGGCATTGGCCACAACTGCAATTGCGCCGAGTGCCAGCTGCAGCAGCAGCTCACTGACCATGGAATGACTTCGATGCAGGCATGGGTGAAACCCCTTTCTCCTGTAAATACACCTCATTTGCAGCCAAGACAGATGTCCTGGACGCACGGTTATGCCGGTTGGCTTTGGAGATCAGTTCACGGTTCACGGTGAGTGTGAAACATGACTTCTAGGCCAGAGATGTGTGACAACTACTTGTGGATGGTGCTGGTCATCCATTGCGGCGGGGGCTGCTCGTGATCCGAAGATCCACAACCTGTTCCAGATCGCCAATCTGGACTGCGGAGAAATCGGCTGAATCAACGCTGATCTGGTGGCCCACATCCTTACGGCGTTTTGAACAACTAGATTTTCGCCTTCAACAGGTAACACAATGATTCCAGAGCCATACGAGCTTTTCGACATTGATAAGGGCTCAGACAAGTTGTTCCTGATTGGGACTGCGTGGATCGTCCTCTTCCTGTTTTTCCTTTAAACGGAAAACAAAATGCCGTAGTTGGCGGGGCGTGATTGGTGTGAGTTCTCTATCAGGAGATCGGTGGCCACTAGATCATGTCCCCTGCTGAAATCGGGCCTGTACCGCCGGGCCTTGGCAGGACTGCAGGAGGAAACCAATCAGGCCAGCCGTTCAGTCGGTGCTCTGAACACTGCTGCACAGGACAACCGAGAGCTGATCGCCACTGCAGCCAACATCTCAGAGGAAGCGGTCAACATCGCCGGCCTGGAAGCAAAGAAGGCAGTCGACGAGGGGATGACAGAAATGCTCGCAGTGCTGAGCCTGGCCCTCGAAGCAATGGGCATCGATGAGCAGTCCCTTGCCCTGCAACTCAACACCGACTCAGTCGATCCGAATCGGGGCATCTTCCTGACCCGCGAATACCTGCGCAGGATCAAGGACATCTATGCGGCTAAGGGCAACGCTCGGGACGCCGACATCAACGGCCCGCTGCTATGACCTTCGATGCGGCATGACACCACCGGCCCTTTCGGTGACTTTCTGAAGTCAGCGGGCCGAATCCCCCTTCTCGCTGCAGACGAGGAAATAACTCTTGGCAACCTCGTGCAGCTAGGGCAGCAGCCCGAGGCAACACCTCGGCAGAAGCGAGCCGGCGAACGAGCAAAGAAGCGAATGATCAACGCCAATCTGCGGCTGGTGGTCAACGTGGCGAAAAAGTATTTCCCCCGGATCAGATCCAGCACCGGCATGGACTGGATGGATCTGGTGCAGGAGGGCTGCATCGGCCTGAACCGTGCCGTCGAGAAATTCGAACCGGCCAAGGGATACCGGTTCAGCACCTATGCCTATTGGTGGATCCGCCAGGCGATCAGCAGGGCCTGCGATGTGCAGCACTCAACAATCAGGATCCCAACCCACCTGAGCCTCAAGATCAACAAACTCCGCTTTCTGCCGGATGGTCTGACAAAGGCAGAAATCTGCGAACGCCTGGAGCTAACTGACGCTCAGCTCGACAACGTGCTGCAGGCCCTGGCAGTCCGTAACTCGCTCAGCCTGGATTCACCCTGCGCGAATCACAACGATTCGAGGATGACCCTCATCGAGACAGTTGCTGATGAGCGGCAAGAGGAGCAGTTCGATCAGATCGCTTGGGGGATGGTCAGCGACGAAATCGAGAGAGCAAAGGAACTGGATCTGAATGGAGACATCACCCTGGCGATTCGCAATCTTGCTCATCGGGAGTCGTTCAAGGATCTCGCTGCTCAGCAAGGAATCAGCCACACACCCATGCGAGCCCGAACCCTCAAGGGCAAGCAAAAGCTGGAGTCAATGCTGAGGAATCACAGGGAGTTGGTGGCGTGACTGCGTGAGCCGGCCCATAGGCAGTGCCTGGGGATCCCTG
>QCUI01000027.1 GCA_003210775.1 Synechococcus sp. AG-679-A04 | reverse complement strand
GCAGCACCCTCAGTGAAATCCTTCCCGTCGTGGATAATTTCGAGCGAGCTCGTCAGCAGCTCGATCCTCAGACGGAAGAAGCCCAGGGGCTTCACCGCAGCTATCAGGGGCTCTACAAACAGCTGGTTGAGGTGCTCAAACAGCTAGGTGTTGCTCCGATGCGAGTGGTCGGCCAGGAGTTTGATCCAACCCTGCACGAGGCGGTGCTGCGTGAGCCCAGTGAGGAGCATCCAGAAGACGTGGTGATTGAAGAGCTGCAGCGCGGGTATCACCTCGACGGCCGCGTGCTGCGTCACGCCATGGTCAAGGTGTCGATGGGGCCCGGTCCGCAACAGGCTGCCGGCAGCGAGACGTCCACCTCTGATGCCGAGGTCGCATCTGAAGGGGAGGCTTCGGGTGATGCCAACAGTTGATCAGACCCCTGCTTTTACTGTGACCTTCGGGACGTCCAGCTGATGGCCGATTATTACGAGCTGCTCGGGGTCAGCAGGGATGCTGATGCCGACACCCTCAAACGGGCCTATCGGCGACTGGCTCGCCAATACCACCCCGACATCAACAAAGACGCCGGAGCAGAGGACCGCTTCAAGGAGATCGGTCGCGCCTACGAGGTTCTCAGTGATCCCCAGACCCGTGGTCGCTACGACCAATTCGGTGAGGCGGGGCTCGGTGGCGCTGCTGGTATGCCCGACATGGGCGACATGGGTGGCTTCGCCGATATCTTTGAAACCTTCTTCAGCGGGTTCGGGGGAGCCGCCGGTGGTGGACGTCAGCAACGCCGTCGTGGTCCTCAGCAGGGAGATGACCTGCGTTATGACCTCACGATCGATTTCGAGCAGGGGGTGTTCGGACAGGAGAGGGAGATTCGCGTCCCTCACTTGGAAACATGTACCACCTGCAGCGGTAGCGGTGCCAAGAGTGGCAGTGGACCCACCACCTGCTCCACTTGTGGAGGTGTTGGCCAGGTGCGCCGGGCAACCAGGACCCCTTTCGGCAGTTTCACCCAGGTGGCGGAATGCCCCACCTGCAATGGCAATGGTCAGGTGATTGCTGACCCCTGCAATGCCTGTGGCGGTCAGGGTGTGACTCAGGTGCGCAAGAAGCTGCGGATCAACATTCCTGCTGGTGTTGACACCGGTACTCGTCTCAGGGTGACCGGTGAGGGCAACGCTGGCTTACGCGGTGGTCCCTGTGGCGACTTGTACGTGTTCCTGACCGTTAAACCCCACCCCTCTTTGCAGAGGGATGGATTGACGGTCCATTCCGAGGTGAAGGTGAGCTACCTCCAGGCGATTCTCGGTGACACCATTGAAGTGGACACTGTCGATGGCCCAACCAGTCTTGAGATTCCTGCCGGAACTCAACCCAATGCCGTTCTCACGCTGGACAACAAGGGCATTCCCAAGCTGGGTAATCCTGTGGCCCGCGGCAATCAACGCATCACTGTCAATGTGAAGCTCCCAACCCGTCTCAACAATGAGGAAAAGGGATTGCTCGAAGAGCTGGCCGGTCATCACTCCGCCAGGGGGGAGCAGCACCATCATCACAAGAGCGGCCTATTTGCGCGTCTGTTCGGACAGCGTTGACCATGACGGAACGTCTCCCCGATCGTCAGCTCGATCTCTGTGGGACACCCTGTCCGCTCAATTTCATTCGCTGTCGGCTCACTCTTGAGAGCATGAGTGCCGGTCAATGCCTTCAGGTGGATCTTGATCCTGGCGAGCCAGAAGAGATGGTGGTTCCTGGATTGCGTCGTGATGGCCATCAGGTCCATGTGGAGCATCTCTCGGATGCTCAGGTGCGGCTGAAGGTGATCTGTGCCGGTCATTAGCCATGAGTTGCATCCGGGCATGGTCGTTGCACTGCAGGCCAATTACCTCGAGGTGGAGCTTGAGGCCCCGCCTCTCGATGTTCCTTCCCGTCTTCTCTGCACGCGTCGCACCCGACTGACTCATCGCGGTGCGGCGGTCCATGTAGGTGATCGTGTTCGGGTGGAAGCCATTGACTGTGATCACGCCAGGGCCGTGGTTGCGGAAGTGGAACCTCGGAGCAGTTTTCTGGTTCGTCCTCCGGTGGCAAACGCCTCCTGCATCTTGGTGGCGGTTGCCGTTGAGCAACCTTCTTTTGATGCCGATCAGGTCAGCAGGTTCCTGCTCACGGCTGAGAAGACCGGATTGCAGGTTTTGCTCGTGCTGACCAAGTGCGATCTGCTGGATGCCGATGCTCTCTCACAACTGCGGACACGTCTGCGGGGATGGGGCTATGAACCGATGCTTGTTTCCACCCGTTCTGGTATGGGGCTTGAGGAACTGCGCGCGCAATTGGCAACCGTTCCGATCTCGGTGCTTTGCGGGCCCTCGGGGGTGGGCAAGACTTCGTTGCTGAATGGTCTCCTGCCCGGACTTGCGTTAAAGGTGGGTGCGGTTTCAGGTCGCCTGCAGAGGGGGCGTCACACTACCCGTCATGTGGAATTGCATGCGTTCTCCCCTGGCTCAAGGGTTGCTGATACTCCAGGGTTCAACCGTCCCGAATTGCCGGATGATGTCTCCAATCTGGAAGTGCTGTTCCCAGAGTTGCGTGTCCAGCTTGACCAACATCCTTGCCGTTTCCGTGACTGCCTGCACCGGGATGAACCGGGCTGTGGTGTGACACGCGACTGGGAGCGTTATCCCCTGTATCGCAAAGCTGTAGAGGAGCTCCTTGAGATCAGCCGCCCATTCCGGGCAGGTTGAGATCGAGACCGCCGGTGAGCTCCTGCATCCGCTCCTTCATGGTTCCAGTGGAACGTTCATAGGCCGACTGAAGCGCGGAGAGTGTGGCGGCTTCAGCGGCTTCCTGCCCTTCACTCAGCAGGCTTGGATCCAATTTCACACGTAGGGGCTGCTGGTTGCCGGAGAGCCAGATGCAGGCTCGTCCATCTTCGCTGCTGCCTTCGATCTCCATGGCATCGAGCTCTTCTTGCAGCTTCTGAGCGTCTTGCTGGATCTGCTGTGCCTTGCGGAAGGCTTCGGTGAGCTGTCCAAAATTGGGAAGTCCGAACCCGGCCATGACATCGCTGAAGGAACCGAAAGATTAGGCCGCCATCTCGAATCCCAGTCGTTTGACTTCAGGCTGCAGCTGGATGCCATGGGCATCGGCCACTTCCTGTTGCACCAGGCCAATCAGATGACGGATATCTGCAGCGCGGGCTCCTCCAGTGTTCACAATGAAGTTGGCGTGCACTTCAGAGACTTGCGCCCCACCAACACGGCGGCCTTTCAGGCCAAGGCCTTCGATCAAACGTCCGGCCTTTGCCGGTTCTGGATTACGGAAGACGCTGCCGCAGCTCGGTTGCTTGTAGGGCTGGGTGCTGGTGCGATGGTTGAGATTTCCGCTGGTGCGCTGTTGCAGTTCGGCCGGATCATGACCTGCTTCAAGTTGAAATTCGGCGGCCACCACCAGTAACGGTTGGGTCTGCAGAGCACTGTGGCGGTAAGCGAAATCGAGCGACTCCCGCTCAAGCCTCCGGATCCTGAAATCATCACCTTCCAGAGGAACCACATCCACGCTGAGTAATCGCTCAGCCGTACAGCCGCCCTGAGCACCGGCGTTCATCACAGCGGCTCCACCGACAGTGCCAGGGATGCCCACGGCCCACTCCAGCCCTTGCAATCCTTTTCTCGCGGCACGCCTTGCCAGGGTTGGGATCGGTTCACCGGAACTTGCTCGCACTCTTCCGGTCTGGGCATTCAGATCAAGTCCCTGCAGCCGTCGCAAGCAGAGGGTGAGTCCTGGAAGCCCTGCATCAGCAATCAGCAGATTGGAGCCTGCACCGATCACACGGACGGGTAACCCCTCATTTGCTGCCCAATCGAGCAGGGTGGGAATCTGTTGGGCTTGATTCGGTTCGGCCAGCCATTGCGCTGGTCCGCCCACTCGCCAGGTTGTGTAGTGGGCCAGGGAAACCTGCTCCTGCAGGATTCCCTGTTCCTTCAGGTCTTTCAAGCTGTCAGTGTCGACTGACATGACGTCTGCTCCTGCAATGCGTTCGGTGACAGCCGTGACCAGAGACTGTTCACATCACCGGCTCCCATCGCCAGTACGAGGTCATCGGCACAGCTGTGCTCTCGAACCAGATCAGCTAGTTCGTCCATGGTGTTTGCCACCAGAACCGTCTGATCGGCACTGTGTTGCTGAATGCAGGATGCCAGGGCTTCGCTGCTGACTCCGGGGATGGGAGCTTCACCGGCTGAGAACACTGGAGCCAGCACAACGATGTCGACGTTGGAGAGCGCCATCGCGAACGCGTTCTGAAATTCCTGAGTGCGGCTGTATCGATGGGGTTGAAACACCGCCAACAGCCGTTTCGGACTCCGCGGCAGCGGGCTTCGCCCACTGGACACCATGAGAGCTGCCATCGCCAGGGTCGCAGCCACTTCACTGGGGTGATGGGCGTAGTCGTCCACCACCAGACGTCCCTGCCAGTCGCCGCGATAGTCGAAGCGGCGACCGGGACTCTTCAGTTCATGGAGATGGTTGACCAGACGCTCGAGAGGAATTCCCTCCATACGGCAAGCAGCGAGAGCTCCCAGGGCATTGCTCAGGTTGTGCAGCCCTGGAAGCGGCAACGTGATTCGACCGACGTACTCAGCGTGTTCATACAGATCTGCAACGGTGTGATCACCTTCGAGGGCGACTGGAAGAGCGGCGAAATCAACGTTGTCGCTGCGTTGCACTGACCACCAGGCATCAGCTTGGAAGTGTTCACTCAGGATCGGGTCGTCTTGGTTGGCAAGCAGTCGACCACAGCCGGCTGCAAAGCGCCGCATGGTGGTGATCAGATCATCTAAATCCCTGTAGTGATCGGTGTGATCCAGTTCCAAATTGGTAATCACTCCCAGGGTTGCGTTGAATTTCACCAGCGAGCCGTCGGATTCATCGGCTTCTGCCACGAGTAGACGGCCTGAACCCGCATGTCCATTGCTTCCGTAGCAAGGAACGATGCCACCGATGACAGCGGTTGGATCTTCACCAGCACTATGAAGAAGGGAAGTGACAACCGTGCTCGTGGTGGTTTTGCCGTGACTGCCCGCTACCGCGATTGAAGGCTGTTGATCGATTAGGGCAGCGAGCAGATCGGAGCGGTGCCAGACAGTCAGTTGCAACTGCCGGGCTGCGGCCAATTCCGGATTGTTGTCCCGGATGGCGCTGCTGATCACGACCAACGGCGTTGCTAAACCAAGTTGTTTTAGTTCATCGAAATTATCTGCCGTCTGTGAGGCGAAAGCCACCATCCCAAGCGACTGCAGGGCTTCCATTGCGGGGGACATCGTGCGGTCGGAGCCACTCACCCTGTGACCGCGGCTGAGCAGAATTCTCGCCAGGGCAGACATGCCGATTCCGCCTGCACCTATGAAGTGCACCGAGGAAGGGCTGTCAAGCGATCTGCTCAAGAACAAATGCCATGGACTCGCACCATAAATCAGCTTTTCTTGCTGACCACCAATTGGCGCAGACTGTCGCGATAGGCCCCTTAAAAGCAGAAGGCGGACCTATTTCATTCGAAACTAGCAATTTCTGTATGATCAGCGGCCATTCCCTGCGGATTGTCCGCTCCTGAATATGACTCTGCGCGTTGCGATCAATGGATTCGGCCGAATCGGTCGCAATGTGATGCGGGGCTGGATCAGCCGTGGCGCTGACACCGACATCGAGGTTGTGGGCGTGAATGCCACCTCGGACCCCAAGACCAGTGCTCACCTGCTGACCTACGACTCAATCTTGGGCAAGCTGGATCCCAGCGTGAAGATCGAAACCACTGACGACTCGATGATCGTCAATGGCAAGCAGGTGAAGTTCTTCTCCGACCGCAATCCCCTCAATTGCCCCTGGAAGGACTGGGGGGTGGATCTGGTTCTTGAGTCGACCGGTGTCTTCAACACCGACGAGAAGGCCAGCATGCATATTCAGGCCGGCGCCAAGAAGGTGATTCTCACCGCTCCGGGTAAAGGCCCCAAGGTCGGCACCTTCGTTGTAGGTGTGAATGAGGATCAATACCGCCATGAGGATTTCGACATCCTCAGCAACGCCAGCTGCACTACCAACTGCCTCGCCCCCTTGGTGAAAGTGATCGATCAGTCGATCGGCATCAACCGTGGCCTGATGACCACGATTCACAGCTACACAGGCGACCAGCGGATTCTTGATAACAACCATCGCGATCTGCGTCGTGCCCGCGCTGCTGCTGTGAATATGGTTCCCACCTCCACCGGTGCAGCCCAAGCCGTGGCTCTCGTTTACCCCGCTGTGAAGGGCAAGTTCACGGGTATCGCCATGCGCGTTCCCACTCCGAACGTCTCAGCCGTTGACCTGGTGTTCGAGTCCACCCGTGCCTCTTCTGTCGATGAGATCAAGTCGATCCTCAAGGCTGCTGCTGATGGCCCCATGAGCAAGATCATCAAGTACGGCGATCTGCCCCTGGTGTCCAGTGACTACGCCGGCACCAATCAGTCGACCATCTTTGACGCGGATCTGACCCTTGCCATGGGTGACAACTTCTTCAAGATCGTCGCTTGGTATGACAACGAGTGGGGCTATAGCCAAAGGGTTGTGGACCTCGCCGAGGTAGTTGCCAGGAACTGGAAGTGATCAGGATTTGATTCGATCTCTAGTCCCTCCCATCGGGAGGGACTTTTTTTTGGTCACACATCCTGCAGCGCAGAGCCGAAGTGATCAAATCCTGCAGCGGTAACAGGACGTTTGGTGTCACTCCACACGATCTGATTGCTCTCGGAGGTCATGCAGCCGATGCGTCGGCTGGCTGGTTGATGTTCAAGCCAGAGTTGGGCCCAGGCGGCTGGGAGACTCAGCACCAGTTCAAAATCCTCTCCACCGTTGAGGCACCATTGATCCCAGAGGTCGCCAGTAGGCCACCCTTCTGCTCGCGGGAGCCAGTCATGGGTCAGTTGAGCTCCGCATTGACTGCTGTTGCAAAGAGCCTGCACCGCCGCCAGAAGGCCGTCGCTGCTGTCTGTGCCGGCGGCTCTCCAGGGCAAGTGCTCTGGTTTGTTCTCGAGCAGCGTGGTTAAGGCATCCAGCCGGGGGCTGGGGCGGCGATGGTGGCTGATGGCCTGGTGTTGAAGGGCGTCCGTCAGTGCACTGTTGCCATCGAGAGTCGGATCACCTTGAAGCAGTGCGAGCCCTAAACGGCTCAGGCCATGGGCTCCGCTGGTGACGAGCCAGTCGCCCGGATAGGCATCTGCGCGGTGTAGGCGTAAAGGCCCCAGTCGACCGAGTGCAGTGACCGAGATCAGTCTTTGCCTGCCTGCGGAGCAGTCCCCTCCCAGCAGGATGCCTCCATAGCAGTTGAGAGCTTCGCTAATACCACCGTAGAGATCCTCCACCCAGTTCCATGGTGTGCTTCCTGGTGCCACCAGAGCCACCGTGATCCCGTCCACAGCAACGGCGCCGCTGGCTGCCAAATCCGACAGGTTGGTTGCCACCGCCCGCCAACCCACATCCGTTGGGCTTGTGGTGAGGTCACTGAAGTGAATGTTGTCCACCAGGACATCTGTATTCACCAGCAGCTGCCGGGGGTCGGGGGTCAGGGTGGACGTGTCATCATCAAGCTGGCCCGGTGGAGCAAAGCAGGCCAGCCGCCTGAGCAGCTCCGCTTCACCCAGCTCCGCAAGTGTGACCGTCACGGAGCTCAGGCGTGCTGCTGCAGTCGATCTGCACCGTCGACCACTTTGATCCGTTTGATTTCATCGTTGACGCCTAGTTCTTCGAGCACATCGAATCCGTCCACGACATAACCGAAGGCTGCATTGCGCCCATCCACCAGATTCAAACCTGCTGGTGTCAACTCTGCCTCGTAGAGAAACAGAAAGAACTGGGATGAGCCGTCATCGAGGGCCTGATCGGAGTGTGCCCAACCCAGCGTTCCCAGGGTGGCGAAGGGAAGCACAGGAGTGGCTTTGAACAGACCGACGTCTTCGAACGTTTGGTTGTAAATGGTTTCCGGTTCATCGGGAACACGAATTTCCAGGGGAACGTGGCGTTCCTGCTTGGTTTTTGGATCCACGTAACCGATGTCAGGTCCTTTGGGATCGCCGCTTTGCAGGATGTAGAAATCTTCTGCACGGTTAAAGGGCAGACCGTCATAAAAGCCCTTCAGGCTGAGATCAATGAATGCCCCCGCAGTGAGCGGTGCGTTGTAACCATCCACCACAGCAGTGAGATCTCCCTCAGTGGTTTCGATCACCACGGTGGCTCGGCCTGCCAGCCGGGGCAGGTCGTCGAATTCCGAAGGGATGTCGGGCAGCCGGTCATCAATCAGCAGTGCTTCTAGATCACCGATTTGGCTAAGGGTCTGGCGGCGTGACTGAATAAATCCCGCTTTGTCTTTGTCTTCAATGCGTTCCTGCAGGATGTTCAGGTCATTGGCCACCGAATCAAGGATCTGCTCAGCCCTTGATTGATCGTCGCTTGGCATCGCTGCGACGATTGCGCTCCTCTTGTCGCTCAGCAGTGACTGAGTGCGCTTAAGGCCACGTCCAAGAGCACTCCAGCGCTTGGCACGCAGATCATCACTGGTGTATTCGAGCAGGTGCTGAAGATCGCGAAGATCTTCCTGATTCATGGGCAGGGAATCACGCAGGATCGCCGCTGGATCCTGTACGGCGTTTCCTTGGGGGAGTGCCGCCCAGACCGGTGGTGTCCAGGCCAGGCCAACCATCACAAGCAGGCTGATAAGCCATGCGCTCAGGCGCTTAAATCCCAACCGAATCGCCAACGAGAACCCCAGGTGCTGAAAGGACTTTGGCACAGCCGTATGATCCCCTGAACCGTTCGGCGGGAATGATCTCCAGCAACGACTTTCGCACCGGTACCACGATTGAGCTCGACGGTGCCGTTTGGCGCGTGGTCGAGTTCTTGCACGTGAAGCCTGGCAAAGGCTCGGCTTTCGTTCGCACCAAGCTCAAGTCTGTCCAAAGTGGCAGCGTTGTTGACAAAACCTTCCGCGCCGGAGAGATGCTCCCCCAGGCTTTGCTGGAGAAAGCCACTCTCCAGCACACTTACATGGAAGGTGAGGACTTTGTCTTCATGGATATGTCGAGCTATGAGGAGACCCGCCTCACCGCTAAGCAGATCGGAGACAGCCGCAAATACCTCAAGGAGGGTATGGAGGTGAGTGTTGTCTCGTGGAACGAGAAGCCCCTCGAAGTTGAATTGCCCAACTCTGTTGTGCTGGAGATCACTCAGACCGATCCCGGCGTGAAAGGTGACACTGCTACTGGTGGAACCAAGCCTGCGATTCTGGAAACGGGAGCGCAGGTGATGGTTCCTCTGTTCCTCTCGATTGGCGAGAAGATCAAGGTGGATACGCGCAATGATTCCTATCTGGGTCGGGAGAACAGCTGATCATGCAACTCGATCACGATCAGCTTCATAAGCTTCTAAACGCCCTGGGTGAGAGTGATATCCAGGAGTTCCGGCTTGAGGGCGACGACTTCCGGCTTGAGGTCCGCCGCAACCTGCCGGTCACAGCTGTTGCTGCTCCGGTGCCCCCTGTTCCCCAGGTTGGAATCCCGGTTCCTGTCGTTGATGTCCCTGCCCAGGGGGAAACAGTCCCAGCGGCTCCACCGCCTGCGGCGGGTTCGCGTTCTGATCTGGTTGATGTCACGGCACCGATGGTCGGCACCTTCTACACCGCCCCTGCCCCAGGCGACCCTCCTTTCGTGGAAATCGGCAATCGGATCAATGTCGGCCAGACGATCTGCATTCTTGAAGCGATGAAGCTCATGAACGAGCTGGAAGCGGAGGTTGCAGGCGAAGTGGTGGAAATCCTTGTGGATAACGGCACCCCAGTGGAATTTGGTCAAGTGCTGATTCGCGTCAAGCCCGGCTGAGTTCCCAGGCCGCCTGGATGGCGGCCAGCATGCTGGCCCCCCTTGCCACTCCTTGACCGGCGATGTCGAAGCCGGTGCCGTGGTCGGGGGAGGTTCGTAGAAAAGACAAGCCCAAAGTTGTGTTTACGGCCTGATCGAAGGCCAGCAACTTCACAGGAATCAGACCCTGATCGTGATACAGAGCCAGGATTCCATCAGGTCCGGCCTGACCGGCATTGTTGCTCCAGGCTTCAGCCGCACTCAACCAACAGGTGTCTGGAGGCAGGGGGCCTCTCAGTTGCACGCAAGGATGGTCGCTCGCCCATCGCTCCAGTAGCGGGTTCAACCACTGCTGCTCCTCACCTCCCAGCTGCCCCTGCTCTCCGGCATGCGGGTTGAGGCCCGCCACAAGCAATTGAGGAGAGGGATTGAAGCGCAGGCAGAACCCTGCCAGTTCATCAAGCTTGCGTTCAACCAGATCCGCGCTGAGAACGTCTGGAACCTGTCCAAGCGGGATGTGTGTGGTGGCCAGCAAAGTATTCAGCCTCCATCCAGTTGCTGGGGAGACAGCCGTGAACAGCATCGAGGCAGTCTTGCGTCCATCCAGTTCCGCCAGACGTTCGGTCTGACCGGGATAGCGATGTCCCGCTTGATGCCAGGCATGTTTGGCGATCGGTGCGGTCACAAGTGCCCGTGCTTGTTGCTGTTTCACCAGCTCCACAGCCCTGCTCAGCCAGCGGAAACCGGCTTCACCGCTTCTTGCTCCTGCGTCGCCGGGCTCGAGAGGCCCTCCAGGCACTGGTAGATCCTCGATCGTCAGTGCATCCGGATCGACGAAGGGATCCTTTGAATGAAGTCTCAAGTGTTGAGCAGTCTTTTGCAAGCTGGCCCTGCAGCCGACAAGCAGAGGGATCTGCATGTCGGCTGGGCGCCTGGGATCAGCTAGGGCCTTCAGTGTGACTTCCATACCAATCCCAGCAGGATCACCGAGTGCGATCACAAGGCGCTGTTTCGCGTCATGGCATTCGATGGATGAGGTCATGCTTCGTTGGCTGGTGATCGGCCTGTTGGTCTATGGACTGGGGACGGCGCTTTGGGAGGGATGGCTGGACGTTCAGTGGAGGCGCTTGCTGCATGATGCAGGCCTGAGCTTCATCGGCCCCTGATCTGATCAGCCCTTAAAGCTTGATTCAGATTCCTCTGCTCAGTTCGGAGTGCTCCGAGTCGGACTTCCCTTGAGGCGTTCCGTTTCCAAACAGTGGGCGAGCCCACTGCGGAAGTTGGGATGCACCATGGTGTAGCCAAGTGTCTTGCAGAGAAGATCGTTGCTCACTCTGCGGTTTTCGGCCCAGAAGCTACGGGCCATGGCGCTCATATCAGCTTCAGCATCCGCGTAATTGCGAGTCTCCGGCAGGTCGCAGCCCAAAAGGTCTGCGGCATGTCGCTGCAGCACATGACTCGGAGCGGGCTCATGATCACAGACGTTGACGACTGGAGGGTGCTGCCCTGCAGCAGAGCATTGCATCAGGTGCAGGCAGGCCGCGGCGATGTCATCGACGTGCACCCGGCAGAACACCTGGCCCGGCTTGTGTACGGGCTTCAAGGTGCCGGCCTTGACGGCGGCGAGAGGCGAGCGACCCGGTCCGTAGATCCCTGGTAGCCGCAGAATCTGCACTGGTAGTCCGCTTTTTAGCCACTCCTGTTCGCAGATCAGACGTCTGCGGCTGCGATCCTGGCTGGGTTGTGGTGCATCCGCTTCGCTCACCCAGGCCCCTCCAGTGTCGCCGTAGACGCCAGTGGTGGAGAGATAGCCGGCCCAGCGAAGTGGTAGTTGACTGAGTTGAGCCCCCAGTGTCCGCAATACAGGGTCGTTTTGATCACGCCCTGGCGGAATGGTGCTCAGCAGATGGGTCACGCCACATAGCTCTGCGTCCGTTGGCACCACGTTCTTGGCAGTGTCAAAGCGCAGAGCTCTGCTCTCGGGATCGGGGTTTCTGCGAGTGGTGAGCACTCTGATGTTCAGGGCCTCAGCCAGAGCCGCGACCCGACGTCCACTGAAGCCAGCTCCAAGGATGCACAAGGTGGATCCAGCGGGCAGCGATCGGCAACGGTTGACAAGTGTTTCCTGCATGAGTACAAACGTATCAGTGGCATTGCAGCCGTGACCAGTTCCTGTCTTCCCCTGATGTCCTCTCAGGTGTCCATGCTGCCTCGAAGTGCTGGCAATCGCAGTGCTGACACTTCGATTGGCGAGAGCACTGCTCTGCGTCGCTTGGGGGCGACCCTGTTTGCCTCGGTGTTGGTGAGTGCGGCCTTTGTGCTCGCACCCGAACAGCCTGAGCAGCAAGCCTCAATCTGTCAGCAGCATCATTCTCCAGAGGCTTGCAGGGTCTGGTGATCAGGGATGGCGCTGGGTCGTTTTAAGCAGCCTCGAGGCCCCAGTTTTGATGATTCTGGTGACTGAGGGATGCATCAGGCGCGATTGATGCATCGGTGGTTTTATTTAGTTCAGGTTGTGCCCATTGCAGAAGTCGAAGGGCAAGGCGCAAGTCACCATCCATCCAGGCACGAATCGCCATGGCTCGGCGTGGATCGTAAAAGCGTTGACGTCGATACCAATCAAAAACATCGGAGTCGGATTTGTGCCCATTGCATGAGAGGCAGGCAGGAACGCAATTGTCAGTAATGCTTAAACCGCCCTTCGATCTTGGAAGAATATGGTCAATCGATTCAGATTGTTTTCCACAGTAAATACAGCTTTTACCGGTGTAAGTATGTAGCGATTGACGCCATCTTCGGACTCGCAGTTTCGGGCATAGATCTTCAAGGAAAACCGCGTCCCTGTTATGCATCCGAGTGGTTCGGTTGAGATAATTCTGGCGCTTTCGCTGGGTTCGTCAATGTGTTCTTCGCTGCATTTTTGACATTTTTTCAAGTGTGATATTTGAGGTTCAAGCCCCTTGTGGTGATCAGAGGAAGCAATACAATTGCATTTGCTGAGTTGTCGTTACGGCTTCATCAACGTCCTGCTGCAGCCTTGGGCTGACCCCTTCAGGACTTGTGAGGGTCACCTATCCCTTTGATGCCGTAACCCATGCGGAGATGGGCCGGATCAGGCCTAGGGGGCTCTGGAAAGGCTCGCAGCATGGTTGGGAATTTCCACTGGCCGCAGCCGAGTGCTTGCTCGATCGTTTGGGCTCACGTTTTCAGGTGGAAGAGGAACTGGTGCGTTGGCTGGACTGGCACCGTCATCCACTGCCGCCACTTCCACATCACCGGGAGTTGATGGCCAGTGCCGACCTGGATCAGCCTCTTGCTGATGGGCGTACACCGCTTCCTCATCAACGGTCTGGTGCTCGTTGGTTGCTGGCACGTCGCGGAGCGTTGCTCGCTGATGAGATGGGGCTGGGAAAGACGCTCACGTCCCTGCTGGCGGCCCGTGCATTGCTGCGTGTTGTGCCCCTGCGCCTGATGGTGATCGCTCCTGTGGGACTTCACCCTCACTGGCAGCGCGAAGTGGAGTCTCTCAATCTCGAGTGCACACTGCACAGCTGGGCCCGTTTGCCGGTCGACCTTCCGGAAGCGGGAACACTTCTGGTGGTTGATGAAGCCCATTACGCCCAGTCACTTCACGCTCAGCGGACCCAGGCCCTGTTGCGCTTGGCCCGCCATCCCCGGCTGCGGGCGGTGTGGATGCTCACGGGCACACCAATCCGCAATGGTCGACCCATTCAGTTTTTTCCGCTGCTGGCAGCCATGGATCATCCACTTGCTCGCGATCAGCGTTCATTTGAGGAGATCTTCTGCCAGGGACACTGGACAGAACAGGGTGGTCGGCGCCGCTGGCGTGCCGATGGTGCTAGTCGTCTTGAGGAGTTGCGACGTCTCACCCGACCATTGGTTCTGCATCGGCGCAAGCAGCAGGTGCTCGATCTGCCCGCCAAGCAGCGTCGCTTTCATGGCGTTTCACTGGCCGCTGATCAGTCCCTTGGATTCGATCACCGCCTGCGTCTTGTGGTGGAGGACTATCGCCGGCGGGCGCAGCTCGGTGAAGTGCGTTCGGATGCTGAAGCACTTGCCGTGCTCACCTCCCTGCGCATGATCGCGGCGGAATTCAAGCTTCCGGCTACTCAGACGCTGGTGGAGCGGTTACGAGCTGATGGTGAGGCGATCGTGCTGTTCAGCTCCTTCGTGTCTCCGCTGCAGCTCCTGCAGGAGCGCCTGGGTGGTGAATTGTTAACCGGTCGGCAAAAACCGGAACAGCGACAGGCTGCAGTGGATCATTTTCAGGCTGGTGGAACGGATTTGCTGCTAGCGACCTATGGCTGTGGAGGTTTGGGATTCACACTGCATCGGGCACGTCAGGTCGTGCTTCTGGAGCGGCCCTGGACCCCAGGCGATGTTGATCAGGCGGAGGATCGTTGTCACCGCATCGGCATGGATGGTGGGCTGACCAGCCATTGGCTTCAGCTTGGTCTGGCCGATCAGCTTGTGGATGGTCTTGTGGCCAGCAAGGCTGACAAGATTGAGTTGCTGCTAGGCCCACGTCGTATCAGCGTGGATCGTCAGCCTTTGCCAGCCATGGTGGCCCGATGCTTGCAGGATTGCTGACGGACGTTTAGCTCGTGCTCGAGCAGAGGATCTCTGGAATTGTTCTGGCCTTTGAGCAGGGATGCCGCCTGGCTCACATCAGCGCAGGCCTCCTCATCGCTACCCATCAGTGTATGGATCAGTGACCTGTCGGTCAGCGGCACTGGATTGTCAGGGTGACTCACCACCACCGCATTGCAATGCTCCAAGGCTTGGTCTAGCCGCTGCAGATTGAGAGCTTCAAGGCAGCTGGATGCTTTCACCTGAGGATCCGGTGACGCAGCGAGAGGACTCTCAGCGTTCTTGCAGGCCTGGATCGTGAGCAGCAGTCCACTGATCAGGAGAACCGACTGAGGCCATGTGGACCGCCAATTGGCTCGCGGAGGCCTACGCAGTGACAAGGGTTTCAGTAGCTGTATCGATCATCAGCATCCCAGTCCGCTGCAGACTCACTATTGGAGCTGCTGTTCGTAATTGAGCTCGCACTGGCGGCGCTTGAGGACTTCTTGGAGGCCTTGCCTCCAAACAGATCCCCGAGATATTGACCGCAATCCGGATAGCTGCCCGGTTCCTCCACAACGGTTTCGGTGATCATCACGGCCGCATGCTCGGGAGATGTCTTGAAAACCCCGGCGCTTTGGCGCTTGATCAGGGCATAGGAGGCTTCGAAGCTCACGGAGTGATCATTGCCGTTGCTGCGCATGTAGCAGTAGACCTGAGCGCCCTTTTTTGAGTCGGTGCTGGCCGCCTCAACAGGTGCAGCTACGAGCAGCATCCCCGCCAGAGGCAGCAGGACGGCAAGGCGGGTGCGGAGGCTGGCCATTGATGGACAGGGAAGGCGATCTGCGTCAACGTATCGGCTCCCGTTTGACTGTCCAGAGGGGAATCAGGAATTACCCAGTCCAAGAGGGGTGAGCAGTTTCACCACCAGTGGAAGGACCAGAAGCACGGTGATCAGGCGCACAGCATGCAGCGCGGCAACAGCTGCGCCAACGCCGTAATCCTCTCCGACCAGGCTCATGCCGCTGATTCCTCCTGGCGCTGCTCCCAGAAGGGTGATCAGTGGATCGACCCCAAACAGACGACTAGTCCAGAGGCCAACCACCAGACCTGTCATCACCAGTGTGAGAGTAATCAGCACAGCAGGCTTCCAGAGATGTTGCAGCTGCTCGAGAGAGGTTCGCGTCAGTCCGGTGCCAATCACAGTTCCGATTCCGATTTGAAGAGCGGTGCGTGTACCGGGCGGCCATTCGGCAACCTCAAGGCGCCCGCTCATGCTCACGACCGCAGCACCGATGAGTGCGCCCGCAAGCGGTGCTGCTGGAATCCCTGTTCTCATTGCGAGCAGTCCCATACCAGTTCCGGCCAGGGCATACACCAGCAGGGTCATCAGAGAAGGCATGGCACCCGCAGGCAGCAGATCTCTCAGTTTGAAGCCAGAGCGGCATCGCCACGCGCAGAGCTCTTGAGAGTTGCTCATCCATGTGTTGTCATCAGGCCAGCACTCGCCCGTCTTCGGATGACTCAGTCCGTGTCCTTCCGCATCACTCGTACGGCGGAAGATGTCGCCCAGATGCTCAATGCCCTGTCGCAGCGTCTTGTCAAGCTTGAACAGCGCCTGGAGAGTCTGGAGCTGCAGATGCGTCAGCAGCGCAGCGAGGCTGAGACCATGCCTGCTGAAGAACGGCAGCGTCTGGATGACGTGGACCAACTGCTGCTCGATTGCCAGGAGTTGCTGAACAGCACTGAGCTTTGTTCAGATGCGGTATCCGATCCCGTAGGCATGTCAGCTCAGTCTTCACTGACTGAGTCTGACCACGAAGCTGCAGCTGCATAACGCTGGCTAGAAGTGGCAAAATGAAAAGAAAGCGGTCCATGGCACCCACCACTTTCTCAACTTCTGGTCCACGCAATAGCGGTAAAAGCCGTTGTTCCCTTGTTCCGGGTTCATCGGGTTCATCGGGTTTGTCCTCGGTACGTTCCAGCGGTTTTTTTGAGGGTGGTCATCAGCTTGAAAAGCTTGAATTCGCCTTGGCTGTAGCAATTACCCGAGGTGATCGATCCAGATCTGATCAGTTGCGTGCTCAGATCGCAGACCTGGGTGGCAATATCGAAGAACCAGGCACCTGAGGTGAGAGTTGTTCTTTAGGAATGTAACGGTGTTGAGATGCGAGAAGCCTGAGCTCAAGTATTTGGAATCTCCGCTTTTTGTGAATTGATATTTTCCGCGATCATTTGATATTATCTATGCAATTATTGCATTGTCGCTTTGACGACGTTGTTTAAATCTGCTGTACCTCATCAATCCGTGGAGCCTGACCGAGAGCAACTTCTCATTCGCGCCCGTGAATGGTTTAATCAAGCGCGCGAGCAGGCAAGCGAAGGAAATACCGCTGGATCAGCTCAATTGATCTTGAAAGCTCTCAACCAGGAACGTCGAGCTGGGAGTGTTGGTCCACAGGTTGTGCAATTGATTAAGCCGAGGGCCTCAACATCGAACTGGGGCAATAGAAGTTAATCAAATATTGATTTTTTGATCTAAAAATTAAAGCGGGTGACCGGATTTGAACCGGCGACGTTCAGCTTGGGAAGCTGACATTCTACCACTGAATTACACCCGCAGCATTATTAATGCTAGCTCATATTGGAAAGTTTTCAATAATGATTCTGATGTCTTATTGAGTCAGCACTTCTGAGGCTGCGCTCAATCCTGCACCCATGGATCCTTTGTGCAGGCCGAGCGATTGCAGAACGGATTCGATTGCTGCCACCGCCATCAGGACGTCTCTGTCACAGACAAATCCAAGATGTCCAATGCGGAATACCTTGCCCTTGAGATGATCCTGACCGCCGGCGAGCAGGATGTCGTAGCGCGTTTTGACTGCCTTGCGCAGCTGTTCGGCATCGATTCCATCCGGTGCCACAGCCGTGATGGCAGGACTACCGTGACCTTCCGCTGCGAACAGCTGCAGACCGATGGCCTTCATGGCTGCATGGGAAGCTGCGCGATGCCTGGAATGGCGAGTAAAAATTGCCTCCAGGCCTTCGGCTTGCATCATCTCCAGCGCTGCTTCGAGAGCGAAGTAGAGATTCACCGCTGGGGTGAAGGGGTTGCTGTTTTTGGCGGCTGTTTTCCGGTAAGGCCCAAGGTCCAGATAGAACTTCGGAAGATCGGAGCGTTCGTAGGCTTTCCAGGCTCGTTCGCTCATGGCAACGAAGCTCAGGCCGGGGGGCATCATGTAGCCCTTCTGGGAGCCGGAGGCGACAACATCCAAACCCCAGGCATCCATCGGCACATTGGCGGCTCCAAGGCTGGTGACGCAGTCAGCAATGGTGAGAGCCGTTCCGTGGGCTTTCACATGGCCACTGATGGTCTCAAGGTCATTGATCACGCCGGTTGAGGTTTCGGAGTGAGTGAGGATCACTGCCTTGATCGCTTTAGCCGTGTCGGCTTCCAGTGCGTTGCGAAATGCGTCTGGATCGAGAGGCTGACCCCACTCGGCCGTGATCACTTCCACATCCAAGCCGTAGGCCTTGGCCACTTTTACCCAGCGTTCGCCGAACTTGCCGTTGTCACCACAGAGCACCTTGTCTCCACGGCTGAGTGTGTTGATGATGCCCGCCTCCATGGCGGCGGTTCCGCTACCGGTGATCACGAGCACATCGTTGCTGGTTTGGTGCAGCCAGCGCAGCTGCGCATTGGTGCGTTCCACCACGGCCTGGAATTCGCCGCTGCGATGGCCGATCGGGTGGCGGCCCATGGCCTTGAGCACTGTTTCGGGCACGGGGGTGGGTCCCGGGATCATCAGGGTGAGCTTGTCCTGCACGGGCTCAAGGGGTGCCAATCGTTCATCCTAAAAAATGATCCGCAGGGCTTCCCATCACCACAACGTCTGCCTTTTCAGGAACCGGGCTGACTCTGCCTGTCTGGGTGGCGGCTGCGGCGCGCGCTGCGGCGCTTGTTCTGGGCGGATCTGCAGCGCCCTTGAGCGTTGACCTCAGGATTCCTTCTGAACAAGGGCTTCGTTGTGTGGAGGTGCATACGGCGTCGTTGCTGGATGGTGGTCAACAGGCGCTGGCGATCAGCATCTGCGATCCCGGAGCTGGATTGGATCTCACCCGCGGACTGGAGATCTGGGTGCTTGTGAGCCGTAGTTCCTCCGGTGAGGCATTGCAGATCCACGCCGGCGAGGGTGTCGGTCGGCTGGAGGAAGACGGTTCACTGTGTATTTCAGGTTTCGCCCGTGAGTTGCTCGAGCTCAATCTCAGCGATCTATTGCCGGTTTTGGGCGGCCTGGACGTTGAGGTGGTGTTGCCGCGCGGACGCGAGTTGGCACTGCGCACCAGCAATTCCGCTTTCGGTGTGGTTGAGGGTCTTGCGTTGATTGGCACCCAGGCGGAGGTGCAGACCAGTGCCTCTCCTGATCAGCTGCAGTTGGCTCGTGACCGGTTGCGCGAGCTCACTTCGCAGACCGGTTTCGCCGGTCGGTTGACGCTTGTGATTGGTGAAAACGGCTTGGATCTGGCTGATCAGCTGGGACTGTCTGATCAGCAGCCGCTGCTGAAGTCAGGAAACTGGATCGGACCCATGTTGGTGGCTGCTGCCGAATCCGGAGTACGGCAGCTGCTTGTGTTTGGGTATCACGGAAAACTGATCAAATTGGCGGGAGGGATCTTCCACACCCATCACCACCTTGCTGATGCACGTCTGGAAGTGTTGGCTGCTCTGGCCGTGCAGCAGGGCCTCAGTCTGGAATCGATTCGCGCCCTGCTTCAAACCGCCTCGATTGAACAGGCCTGGTGTTGGCTGCAAGCCCATGATCTTGAGCAGGCCATGGGTCTCTGGATGGCTGTGGCGGAGGCGGTTGAAGGCAGGAGTGAGGCGTATCTGAAGCGCTATGGCTGCACCGGCATGCGAGTTGGGGCAGCCCTGTTCAACAGGGACCGTCAACTTCGCTGGGCAGGTCCTGAAGGACGACTGATGCTTCGGCATTGCGGCGTTCAACTGCGTCCTGTGGCTGCTGATTGAGGTCAAGGCCCTTCTCTACGCTGATCCATTGGCGGCCGATTTCCGCGGCCTACCGTTCCACGGCTTTCGTGCGAGATGTCCCAGGTTCCGATTGAAGGTCCGCGTCAGCCGGCCATCGTCATTCTTGATTTCGGCTCCCAGTACTCCGAACTGATTGCCCGCCGGGTGCGAGAGACCGAAGTGTTCTCCGTGGTGCTGGGCTACAGCACATCCGTTGAAGAGCTGCGTCAAATCGCGCCTAAGGGGATCATCCTCAGCGGTGGCCCAAGTTCGGTGTACGCCGATGGTGCTCCTCTCTGTGATCCACAGATCTGGTCGATGGGGATTCCGGTTCTCGGCGTTTGTTACGGCATGCAGCTGATGGTGCAGCAGTTGGGCGGACGTGTGGTGGCAGCCACCGGTAAAGCGGAATACGGCAAAGCACCGCTCGAAGTAGACGATCCCACGGACTTACTCACCAATGTGAACAACGGCTCCACGATGTGGATGAGTCATGGGGATTCGGTGGAGGCGCTGCCGGAGGGATTCGTGCGTCTTGCCCATACGGCCAACACACCTGAGGCGGCCGTTGCCAACCATGATCGCCAGTTGTATGGGGTGCAGTTCCATCCCGAGGTGGTCCATTCCACCTGTGGCATGGCGATGATTCGTAATTTCGTCTACCACATCTGCGGCTGCGAGCCTGACTGGACGACAGCGACATTCATTGAGGAAGCTGTTAAACAGATCCGCGATCAGGTGGGTGACAAGAGGGTGTTGCTTGCCTTATCCGGTGGCGTGGATTCTTCAACCTTGGCCTTTTTGCTGAAGAAGGCCATTGGTGATCAGCTCACCTGCATGTTCATTGATCAGGGCTTCATGCGGAAGGGCGAGCCTGAATTCCTGATGGACTTCTTTGATCGCAAGTTCAATATCCACGTTGAGTACATCAAAGCCCGGCAACGGTTTCTGACCAAACTCAAGGACGTCACGGATCCAGAGCAGAAGCGCAAGATCATCGGTACCGAATTCATCCGTGTGTTTGAAGAGGAGAGCAATCGCCTCGGTCCTTTTGATTACCTGGCACAGGGCACGCTTTATCCCGATGTGATCGAGAGTGCCGGAACCAATGTCGATCCCAAGACCGGTGAGCGGGTGGCTGTGAAGATCAAGAGCCACCACAACGTGGGTGGTCTTCCTAAGGATCTTCAGTTCAAGTTGGTGGAACCGCTGCGCAAGCTGTTCAAAGATGAAGTGCGCAAGGTCGGTCGCTCGCTCGGACTTCCTGAGGAGATCGTGCGTCGTCATCCCTTCCCTGGTCCGGGTCTGGCGATTCGCATCCTTGGCGAAGTCACAGCCGAGAAGCTCGACTGCCTGCGTGATGCGGATCTAATCGTGCGTGAAGAGGTGAAGGAGGCCGGTTTGTATCACGACATCTGGCAGGCCTTCGCGGTTCTGTTGCCTGTGCGATCGGTGGGAGTCATGGGTGACAAGCGCACCTATGCCTGGCCGATTGTGCTCCGCTGCGTATCCAGTGAAGACGGCATGACCGCTGACTGGTCGCGGTTGCCCTACGACCTGATGGAAACGATTTCCAATCGCATTGTCAATGAGGTGAAAGGTGTGAACCGTGTAGTTCTGGACATCACCAGCAAGCCGCCCGGCACGATTGAGTGGGAATAGTCCACAAGGTCTAACCTACTGGTATCACTGAATTGTTTGACTACCCCGTGACTACCCCTTAACTTCGGGGTCACCGTCACGACAGGTTTTTGCGAGACCTACTACCCCGCAACTACCCCACGTCACCCCGTCACCTTCTCTGTGAAGAAGTCGTAGAAGGTCTGTTTTCTCTACGGACGGCAGGGGTGACGCCGTGACCAAAGGGAAGCGTGGAGGAGGAAGTAAGCACCAGTTGCTCTGGGAGGAAGTCCCCTTCCTGAAAGTTGAGAAGACGGGCAAACCAGTCGCTATTTACAAGCGGGAGGACGTGCAGAAGGACCTCCCGTTAGAGCAACGCAACTACTACGCCCACTTCCCCATCCGAGGGACCAGAGGCAAGCGGATGTCCCTTCTGGTCGCTGAAAGGGAAGAGGCGTTGATGAGGGTGCAGGAGGAGGCAGTCAACCTTCGGGTCCAACTGGCGCAGGGAGTGACTGTCGTCATCAAGACGACTGTGGAAGACCTTGTGGGGAAGTTTCTTGCCTACAAGCGGTCACGCATACGAGGTGAGTGGGAAGGCAAGGGTGAAGCAGGTCGGAAGAGCATCACCAAGGAGCGGTATGCCCTCATTGAGGGGAAGTTGCGTAACTACCTCGTCCCCTTCCTTGGGGCGAAGACAGACGCCAAGAGCATCCCCATCAGGAAGTGGAGTGAGTGGGAGACGTGGCGACGACAAAACGTGAGAAGGGGTGGTGCTCCAAAGGCAGACACCCTCCTCAACGAGATGGGTCACATCAGGGAGTGTTGGAAGTGGGGTATGGAGCAAGGTCAAATCCCCTTTGCACCTGTCCTTCCTTTCAATGACGAAAACCTTGTTACTGACGACAAGGTGCGACGGGATACATGGGAATTGGATGAGTGGAATAGTTTCAAGTCCAAACCCGCCAAGTGGTTGCGAGAGCAGGAAAGCAAAGGCGAAGACGATTACTGGGACTGCTTCGTTGCCTATCAAATGCTCTTCTTCTTATCCAATAACGGGATGAGAGTGGGTGAGGTGGTGAAGGTGAGAAGGAAGGACATTCGTTTCTATGAAAGGAAGTTGGGTGATAGGACCAATTCCTTCAAGCGTTTAGGTGCCCTTGTCCAAGTGCATAAGAGCACCAAGACGGGTGCCCGTGAGGTCAACAGCATGGGTGGTGAGTTTGCGATGCGTGTTTACGAGAAGGCATCACATAAGAGGAAAGATGACTTCCTCTTTCAACACCTTGATGGAAGTCCCTTTACTACTCGTCAGTTTGGGACCTTATTCAGGAAGATAATGAAATATACGGACCAAGAAGAGATTACTGGGAAGCGTCTGGTCTCTTATTCGTTGAGGCACATGTATGCGACTACTCGTCTTCAACACGGCACATCACACAATGCTCTTTGTGAGAATATGGGTGTCGGGGAATCGTATCTGAAAGTCCATTATTCTCATTATCTTCCACGTCTTGCAACAGAAGACCTGACCCGTATGCGTAACGATATTGGTCTTGATGGAAGGTTTCTGCGGGAAGGTGATGACTTTGCTGTGATGGATGATGAAGTGACCAAGTGACCGTCACTTCGTCATCAACCTTTCTGATGAAAAAATATGTGGTGGATTTTTTTGTGCTTGTGGGTAACACTTTGTAGGTTTGGGTCTCTATCGTTTTTTAGTTTGAGGGTGCCTTACTTCCATATAACGTTAGTGACTTCTGTTTCTTCTTATCCTTATCATTCATTCCATACTTCTTATCATCATTTGGGTTATTGATAGCAGGACGGTCTGATAGAAAGTGCCTGAATGATTTGATGTTAGTCATCTCAATCTCTTGTATGCGTCATTGACCAATTCTTCAATCATCTGAATCGGTTTCTTCTTATTCTTCTTTGCGACCTCCTTCAACATCTCAATGGTTACGGGGTCTTTGACCTGTTGAAATGGATTCATGGTCACGATGCCGACTTAACTACTTCCTTCCCAAACTCCTCACGAATCTTCTGTTTGACCCATGCAGAGCGTGAAATGCAGATTCGTTTTGTGCCTTCATTAAGCATTTCAAGTAACTGTGTCTCGTCTCTACCAAAGGAGACAGGCATAAGTGTATTGCTTCTCATTGTTTATTCCCTCGTTGAAATTGTGCGATGCGTTTTCAATGGGTTATCCCTGTCTCTATTTATGTGATTTGTATGCTTCTTATATGCATTACTCCATGTCGCTATTCTCCCAATCAATGTGCTCCCAACCATTGAAGTCCCAACTATCAAGCGACTTGTTGAGGTATTCAATTCTCCAATCAACTTCGCCAATATCCTTTGCGTTATAACTTTGCTTCCCATGACCAAGACGAAAGACCCATCTCTTCATGTGATGTGCAAGTGATTCAAGCATCATCTCCCCAATGGATTGCCTGCCTTGGATTAAATCCAATATTGTGCTCTTCCTAATGCTTATCTTTCTATTCCTTTTGCTCAACCATTCCATCTCATCCATGCCCTCCATGAGGACGTGAAGGTGGAGGTCTCCGTCTTTATGCTTCTCTACGAATAACCAAAACCGTATTCTGTTTTTTGGTTTCTTATTCGGATAGAAGAAGTCAAGGATGACTTTCTTGATATGCTCATTATCAAGGTATTGATTGATGATGCATCTCTGTGGTTTGTAGAAGGAGAGTGTGAGGAAGTATCTAAACTTAAATCCTTTCTCCTTCGCTAAACTCTTTAACCATGCTTCTGTGGTCTTCCTCTTTGATAAACCGCGATATTGCAGTTTGGTGAAGTGACGGGGTGACTGATGTAATTCCAATGCTTCCATCTTATCTAATCTGCTCATGACTGCTTCCGTTTCATTTGCGTATGTTTTATATATGCAAGTTATTCAGACAGCATATGTTTTTGTTTGCAATTAAACATAATTCCGATAGTTTGCACTCCTACACCACTTTCTGGATGGTTTCGTCATCTCGTCATTCGGACGTTATGAAACTCGAAACTACATTTTTAAGCATCTTTATTTGATTTCCGCACTGCTCGCGGACTTAAAGCAGACCACTGTTTTTGAGGACAACGTTTCTCCATATGACCAATTTGGTGCTCTCTTCATGAGCAAGCACTTCTTCAATGCGCCGCTTCAAGTTGTATCTGTTGGTCCTGCTTTCAGTCGTCTCTTGGAGGTGGTGGAGTTTGGCGACGTATGCCTGCCCATGGTCCTCATAGAAGTGCTGCTTCCCCCTACCCGTCCTGATGAGGAAACCAGTGAAGGTGCGTAGTGGTGCGTCCCAGACCTCTTCAACGACTTTGAGGTTGAAGGTCTTCCTGACTTCTTTGTCCGTCTCTTGAAACCACTTCTGGGTCAGTTGCTCTTCCAAGACCTCTCTCCAAAACGCTGCCTTCTCCTTCCTGTCTGCTTCCCGTAGAGCAATGGTGCTTTCGTTGGATGCCTTACGGATGTCCATCCCGTAGCGAGAGCAGACCTTGCGTAGGTCCTCCTCCAACTGCCGTTGCAGGTCTTCGCTCAATGGAGTGTCTTCTGGTCGGCAGACCCGATACAGGGTCTCTTCCTTGATGCTCCAACGTCCTTTCTCCACGTCCTGCCTACCCAGCGATTGACGTGGGAAACGGACTTGTTTGACGTAGGTCGTTGCTGCTCTGACCGATGTCTTGGGGGTTACCTGCTTCGTCTTGACCGCTGTCGCCAACTCGTCGGGTTTCAGGGCACAGAGCAGATGAATCGTGGAATAGGAGGCGGGTAACCCTTGGGTGACTTCTCTACGGGTCTTGTCGTCCAGATGCCCCAGTTGGTCGCCTATGACCTTCAACTTGGAGAAGACCTTCTCTCCCAGAGCAGTGGCGTCCCTGTAAATGGACAGGGTGGATGGAGACAGACGGTCTGCTGCTGCTGCAATCCCCATAGAGAGCGTCACTACCTGCTCTGCTGTGCCTGTGTGGGGATTTTCAGCGACAAACTGCTTGAAGGTCGCCAGACCCTTTTCTTCGGCAGTCACTTGGTCATCGCTGTCTTGGGAATCATGATACGACGTGCCGTAGAGAAAGCGTGGGATGCAAGAGGGTCAAAGGCGGTCTTCCTCAATGCGAAACTAAATAAAGGAGAAACTTATGCACGAAAAATGAGGCAATGAATCTCGCAAATAAGCAATAATCGTTTGTATATCTTAATTTCGAGTTGGTCAATTAATAAACTGTTGTATCGCAAAATCTTCCGTTTGATATATTTTGCTTAATTGAGTAGAATTAGAAGGCGACTTATTCGTCACGATTGAATGGCGCAGAGTTTTTATGTCTAGTCCCTCCACGCAATTTGTTGGTGCGCTTGCGTCGCTCTGCTTGTTTTCACCTTTAATTTATGGGTGTGATTTTCAATCTAAAAGCACGGATGAAATTGTTGTTTATTCAGAAAAACCTGACTCCAGTGACAAAGGTGCTACCAACCTTGATGATGTGATT
>QCUI01000026.1 GCA_003210775.1 Synechococcus sp. AG-679-A04 | reverse complement strand
GAACTCCAGCAGGAGCTCTACACCGTTGGCACATCTGTTTATCAGCAGGCTGGTGCTGAAGCCGGTGCAGCTCCAGGAGGCGACTCAGGCGCGAATCCTGGAGGGGGATCTGGATCTGGTGAGTCTGGCGATGATGTGATCGACGCTGAATTCACTGAATCCAAGTGATCGATTAAGGCAAACCACTCGTGGTTTGAATCCTTTTCATCGTTCCCCGTCTGGTGACAGACGGGGTTTTTTGTTGCACAAAAAAGGGAGCATTCGCTCCCTGCGATCGCTCAGTTGATGGAATCGGCAGCAGCTTTGGCTTTGTTCACCACTTCAGGAGGTAGGGAGATGTAGCCCAGTTCTGGAGCTTGCGACTGTGCTTCCTCTGAAAGCATGTAGTTGAAAGTCTTCTTCAACATTGCCGTCTTGTCGTCGTTGCCTGTCTTGTAGGCCAGCACCCAGGTGAAGGTGACGATCGGGTAGCCGTTCTTGGGGTTGGCATTGCCACCGATTAGCTCGGGACCCAGGTCAATTGAGCCAAGGGCTTCACTGGCTGCGGCGTTGGTGGGCTTGACCTTCTTGCCGCTGGCGTTTTCTACAGCCGCCGCCTCAAGAGCTCCTTGGACGTAAGCAAGCTCGACGTAACCGATCCCACCTTCGATTTGAGTGAGCTGGGCGGCCACACCTTCATTGCCTTTGGCTCCCACTCCAGTGGGCCATTGCACGGATTTGGCAACACCAACTTCTGTTTTCCAGCGTGGGTTGATGGCTGAGAGATGCTTGGCGAAATTTTCGGTGGTGCCTGAGCCGTCAGAGCGGTGAACCACCGTGATCTCTTGATCGTTGCAGCCCACTTGGTTGTAGTTGCTGATTTGGCCAAGGAAAATTTTGGCCAGTTGCTCCTGATTGAGTGAAAGCTCGCATGAGGGGTTGTTGTAGGCCACGGCGATCGCACCAGCGGTCATCGGAATCTGCACCACGCCGCGGCTCACCTTGTCGACCGCATTCGCTTTCATTGGCGTGTCGGAAGCACCAAAATCCACTGTTCCCGCGGTGAATTGCCGGACTCCGGCGCCTGAGCCAATCGACTGATAATTGACGTTGACACCTTGCTGTGACAGTCCCTGAAACCACCGCTGGTAGATCGCCGCAGGGAAGGAAGCTCCTGCTGCAGAAAGGGTTCTCTGGGCCTGGTCACCATCGCTGCCGCTTGAGCAGGCAGACAGGGTCAGTCCTGCGGCCATGCTGGCGACTGCAGTGAGTACCCATGCGTTGAGAGAGCGAGCCATGATCTCGTGGGTGAAAACGGAAGAGCTGAATTGATGCCTATCGGAACTTATGTCAGGGCGCTGCCTCTTCATTTAAGAGCTGGTAATCATTGCTTTATCAATGTGTTGGCCAACCCATTCAGCGGTTGCCGGTGTCAGCAACACGCCGTTGCGGTAGTGCCCTGATGCCAGCAGCAGTCCTGGTTCGAGCTCTTCCAGCAGTGGAGCAGGTCTTTCTCGTGGTCGTGCACGCAAGCCATGCCACTGGCCGAGCAGTTGGGAGTCTTCCAACCATGCCGGGGCTAGGTCGTTCAACCGTTTCATGGTCTCTGTGGCTGCGGGATCCGCTATCAAGCCAGGCTCCAACGTGGCTCCGATCCACAGCCGGTCTGGTTCATGGGGAATCAGATTGATGCCGCCGCAGGTGAGCACAGCTGGCCACCCAGACCATTGCTCGGCTTGCTTGTTGAGCTGAAGCTCAAGCACCTGTCCCAGCACGGCATCCATGGGGCGCTGATGCCCAAGGCACTGCAGCAGTTTGGTGCTGCCCAAAGCAGAGCAGATCACCACCAGATCGACCTCTTCGTTCCGTCCGTCCGCGGTGATGAGCTGCCAGTGGCGCCGATGTGAGCTGCTTCGCCGTTGCAGTTCCACAACGTCTGTCGCTCGAAGCTCGACCTTGTGTTGAATCAGGCTCCGCCTCAGGGCCCGCAACAGCTGCAATGGATCGATGCGTCCATCGCGTTTGGAGAGCATCGCCCCATGACCAGCCTGGGGCCAAATCGGATCCGCCTGCTCAAGGCTGTCGTTGGCGATGAACTGCAGTCCTGAATCGGGTCTCGATGAGGCGAGCTGCTGCATCCTCTCTGATTCTTCGGCACTGCCTGCGAGCTGGATGAGCGGAGTCTCCAGCTGCAGCGGCGACTCCGGATGATTCAGTTGTTCAACCCACGCCGGCCACAGCGTCATGCTGCGTTGGCGCAGCCTCCAGGCCCGCCCGCTCGAACGGCGAAAGGCATGGCCCATGAGAACACCAAGGGAAGCAGTGCTGCCATTGAGATCACGATCAGTCGGCTTGTCCGGGATCGGCTGAGCCAGCAGTGGGTCTGCGAGCAAAACACTGTGCCCTTGCTCGGCAAGTTGCCAAGCGGTGCCTGTGCCGGTGACTCCTGCACCGATGACGGCAATGGAGGCGATCAGCTAAGAGCCTGCTCGGGGATGAGTTCGGCGTAATTGGTGAAGTCTGTCTCCAGGTCTTCGAATGATTTCTGAAGTTTTGCGCTGTCCTGGAGGCGCGCGGCTTCATCCAGATCAGCCATCGCGTCCTTTAGGGATGTGGCCACTTTGTTGGCTTCTGCTCGGTCCTGGGGAAGCAGGCGTTGATTGATGTAAAGCATTTCGCGGCCCACTTCCTGCATGGGGCCATGGATCAGGTTGCGAGTGAATGTCCAGTCGCGTTCATCAACGAGCTTGGCAAGTTCAGGCAGCCGGTCCCTGGCAGCAGTGAACCCTTCCGCCTGGCGGCGGATGACAGCCATATCCTCAGGACTGATGGTGGCAGGATTGGCATTGGCGCTGCCGTCACAAGCGGCGAGGCCGAAACAGAGGACGAGGCAGAGGCAAAGGGCGGCCACGCGGCGCAGGGCGCTCAGCATCGGAGTTCACATGTGTGCAGGCGACTTTAACCGCCACCTAATTTTCGCTGATCAATCGTCGTTACACGAGTGCGCTCATGAGGGTTTGCGTGAACCGATTGATCTGCTGGAGGTGGATGGTCAGCTCTGGGGGTTCAACGGCTGTCACAGGGTTGTAGCCCATGAACGTCTTGGCCTGCCAACCATTCGTGCTCGGATCCGACAGGCCACCACCAGGGATCTGAACCTGCATCTTCGCTGAGACACAGGCAACCATCCGGGCGCAGAATCAACGTTGTCATCTCTCTGAGATCCTTGTCCTCCGCTTCGGTCATCCTTCAGCTGATCTGTCCCGATCGTCCGGCACTCGTGAGTGAGCTCGCCGGCTGGGTGGCTGCGAACGGGGGCAATATTCGTCATGCGGACCACCACACCGATTTCGGTGCAGGTCTGTTTCTCAGCAGGATTGAGTGGGATCTGGAGGGTTTCGGTTTACCTCGCCAGGCGATTCCATCAGCAGCGGAGTCTCTGGCACAACGGCTCGGTGGTGAGGCTCAGCTGCACTTCTCCGATGAGCATCCCCGTGTGGCAATTTTGGTGAGCAAGCAAAGCCACTGCCTGCTTGATCTGCTCTGGCGAGCTCGCAGTGGGGAACTGCCGATGCAGGTCCCCATCGTGATTGCCAATCACCCTGATCTGGAGAGCAGCTGCAAGGAGTTTGGGGTCGCTTTTGTTCATGTGCCTGTGACCCGCGAGACCAAGGCTGAAGCTGAACAAACCATTCTTGAGCTGCTGATCGAACATCGGGTGGAGCTGGCGGTGCTGGCCAAGTACATGCAGGTGCTCAGCGGTACCTTCCTCGAACAATTTCCCAATGTGATCAATATCCATCACTCATTTCTGCCTGCCTTCAAGGGTGCACAGCCGTATCACCGTGCTTGGGAACGGGGCGTGAAATTGATTGGTGCGACGTCCCACTACGTGACCGAAGAACTGGACGATGGCCCGATCATTGAGCAGACCATCGCCCATGTGAGCCATCGCGATGAGGTGCAAGACCTGATCCGAAAGGGTCGCGACACGGAGCGACTCGCTCTGGCAAGGGCTCTGCGTCTGCACCTCTGCCGTCAGGTGATGGTCTACCGGGGCCGTACAGCTGTGTTCGCATGATGGCCTGGCTGGACCAGGGACGACCCTCCCTGGCGTCTTCACGGGGTTGGCGCTGCTTTCAGCTCGGTCTGTTTCTGCTGCCTTCTTCAGCCCTGCTGGGAAGTCTGCTGCTGTTCCCAGCGCTGTTGTTCGGTTGTGCCGGGCGTGAACGCTCCTGTTGGCGTGATCCCTGGAATGCTCCGCTGATGGCGGCTTCAGGCCTGATGATTCTTGGGTGCTTTGTTGCCTATGACCAGGGTCTTGCTTGGGTCGGTCTGGGCAACTGGCTTCCTTTTTTCTGGGGTTTTTGGGGATTTCAGCCCTACGTCATGAGTCGTGAGGCCCGGCGGCGCTCTGCCCTTTGGTTGGTGGCAGGCAGTGTTCCTGTTGTTGTGACCGGTCTCGGCCAACTCTGGTGGGGGTGGCAGGGACCCTGGCAGCTGCTGGGTGGATTGATCGTCTGGTTCATGGCAGCAGGTGGCCGTCCTGAAGGGCGTCTTTCCGGTCTGTTTGATTACGCCAACATCGCTTCCGCCTGGTTGTCCATGGTTTGGCCACTGACCCTGGCTGCCCTCGTTCAACAGGGATTGAACCGCTGGCGCCGGGTCGTGGTGGTGATCCTGGCCGTGTTGTTGGTGGTGGCCTTGGTGCTAACGGAATCCCGCAATGGCTGGGGTTCACTGATGCTGGTGGTGCCGCTTGTTCTGGGTCCACCCAGCTGGCCCTGGTTGATTCCTCTGCTGGTGCTGGCGCTTTTGCCTGTGTTGCTGTCCGTGCTTCCAGGTGTGCCGCTGATGCTGCAGGATCCCGCTCGGACGCTGGTGCCAGAGACTCTCTGGGCTCGCCTTAACGACAGTCAGTACGCGGGAGAGCGGGTTCTGGCCTCCACGCGCATCAGTCAGTGGAATATTGCTGTCCAATTGATTGCTGAACGGCCGTGGCTTGGCTGGGGAGCTGCAGCGTTCTCTGTGATTTATCCCCTGCGAACTGGTCAGTGGCATGGCCACGCTCACAACCTGCCGCTGGAGCTGGCTATTGGTCATGGTTTGCCGGTGGCGATGCTGCTGGTGGGTTTTGTCTTAGCCCTTTTGGTTGTGAGCTTGCGCCGAGGATTCTCCGGACTGTTCGACCGGGCCTGGTGGACAGCGCTGTTCGTGCTGATGGTTCTGCACGGAACGGATCTGCCATTTTTTGACAGCCGGCTGAACATCGCCGGGTGGATTCTGCTCGCCGGTCTGCGAGCGTCCTTCAGTCCTGAACTGTCGGCGCGGCTCCAGCCAGAGACAGCCTCTGGTGCTTGAGCAAGGTCTTTTGTCCCAGCGGTCCGTTGAGGTGGTCCCAGGGGAGCACAACGGCTTCACCCCAGTTTTCGTGCACCACCTGTTCCCATGGGGGGGGCAAAGGTAGATCTACCCCACCACTTCTGGCCCCAGGCAGTTCGCCGGCTCTGCTGCTGCGGTAAGCCTTCTTCCATCCTCCGAGGCTTTCCTGTGATCCTCGGACTGCGGCGATCACCGGAGCCAGACGGCGGTCACTGCGAGAGAGCAGCGCTTGGATCACACTCCAGCCGTAACTCTCGGGCCGTAGATCAATCCCTTTTGGTTTCAGTCGTTTGGCCAGCCGTTTGAGGCGTTTATCGGCTGCAGGACTCACGCCCTGCCATTGGAAGGGCGTCTGAGCCTTCGGGACAAAGGTGCTAACGCCAAGGGTGAAACGCAACCCAGGGGTGCTTTTCTTGAGTTGAAGTAGAAGATCTGCGGTTGATTCCACATCCTCTTCTTCTTCACTGGGCAACCCCACCATTCCGTAGAGCTTGAGAGCACGCAAACCCCCTTCCTTGGCATGGCGAGCAGCTGCGCTGATCTCCTCGTTGCTCAGTTTCTTGTTCACCACCTCGCGCATGCGTTCGCTGCCGCTTTCGATGGCGATCGTCAGTGATTTACTGCCGCGTCGGGCCAGTCCGCTGGCCAGTTCAGTCGTCACAGTGGCTGCCCGCACCGAACTCACACTCAGGCGAACGTCATCAAAGCGGTCATGACCGAGCCAGCTGAGTAGGTCTGCGAACTGTGGATGCTGGGTCACTGATGCACCCAGCAGTCCCAGCCTGCGCGTTGCCACCAGACCTTTCTCGACAGCAGGGATCAGGCCGTCGTCAAGAGACGGCGTGCGGAAGGGAAGGGTGAGATAACTGGCCAGACAAAAACGGCACAGTTCCGGGCAGCTGCGCACTACCTCCACCATGTGGATATCGGGCCAGGCGGATTCGGGAGTGATCACCGTTGAATGGCTGAGGCTGTTGCCACGCCAGGTTTGCTTGCTGATCGTTGGTGGCAGATCTGCTTCGATGGGGTCGATGCTTTGCAGACAGCCGTCGTTTTCGTAACGGGGGGCATACAGCGATGGCACGTAAATCCCGGGGACCTGGGCCAGCCGCCGCAGGCGGACGGAACGTGATTCAGTCCGAACCTCCTGGAGGGTGTCGATGAAGCTGGGCAGCAGTTCTTCGCCATCTCCCAGCAGGATCACATCGAAAAAGGGAGCCAGAGGTTCGGGGTTCGCCGTCAGCACAGGACCGCCACCGAACACGATTGGATCCTGATCCGAACGCTGCTCGCTCCAGATGGGAATCCGGTGCTGCTCCAGTAGATCCAGCAGCACCGGACCATCCAGTTCCCAGCTGAGGGAGAGTCCGAACAGATCGCACTGCCGATGCGGTGGATCGCTTTGGTCGGTGAACAGCCGACGCACATCCAGATCGGACCGCATGGCGAGAGTCGCCCAAACGATTTGATAGCCGAGGCTGGTGATTCCCACCGTGTAGGTGCTGGGAAAGGCCATCACCGCGCGCAGGGCTCCGGCTTCCGGCACAGCCGGATCAAACAGCAGGGTTTCCTGGTTCAGGAGGGCCTGAGCTTCAGATGTTCATCTTCATCCTGAAGGATCAATGATTCAGATGCTCCAGCCGATGCCATCGATGCTGTAGCCACGCGACGTGAAGAACTGCTCATCCCCGGCTGCAGCAGAAAACCCGTAAGCACCTGTTGAGCTGTTGTAGTACCGAATGAAATCTGTTGACCCTTCGCCTGGAGCCAGGGCATAAAACGCCAGGTCTCCCCCGCTGTATCCAGACATGATAATTAGCCGCTGTACTTCGTCTTGATCGCTGGTGTAGTAGTGCGTTTGATTTTGTTGGTCCATGAGGCTGTAGTAAGCGATGGCGTCCTGATCGTTCTTTGATAGTTCACGGAATGAAGCGGCCATAAAGATGTAGTCATCGTCAGACTTCAGCGCATCAGTCGCATCAGCATTATTCGTGGTGTAAAAGGTGTCGAAAGTGTTCAGTGAATCCACGCGCGTTACAACCCCCAGCCCTGTTAGTGGATCGGCGATGGCCGATGGAGTCGCTTGATCGGGTAGCTCTGTGTTGTCTGCATCTGGGATGTATGACACACGAGCACCGTTGTACTGATACATCGATCCCAACACCTGCCCGTATGGATTACTGGTGCCAGTGGCTGTTAGCCAAAGTTGATAGTCAGGTGCATTGGCGATACCACCGTGCACCTTGAAATACACAGGAACCTCCTCGAGATTTTCACTGCCGATTTGCTGCAGTGGTGATGTAGAGGTATCCGTCCATTCGACCAGATTACCTCCCTGGTCATAGGTCAGCCACGGTGAAGGTGATGCTGAGCCGCCCACATCGGTGACGTTCGCTTTATTCAGGTTTGGTTTGGAGTAATCAGGCTGCCAGTAAATTTGTTTGTTGTAGTTAACATAGCCTTGATTCTTTAAAATGCTTTCTTGGAGGCGATTGTTGATCACGTTTCCGTTCTGATCAACATTGGCAGCAAATTCAGCTGCATCTGGACGAACGCCCTGCTCGATGAGCCAGGCTGCTGATAACAGCGGTTGAGGGACGGAATTTGTACTTGTTGGGTAATAATAGTAAGGCGTGCCGTTGTCTGTCTCAGAGCCAGCGTAATAAGTAGCCTTCACCCATTCATCTTCACTCGGCAGGAAGAATCCGGACATGTTCTGGCGCGTTGCCAACGCATAGTTCGAATCATTAAGCTCGTAAGCGCCCGTGCGGTAATCATCTGAAAACCGCACATATTTTTTGGATAACTCCACGGAAAAGCCTTCGGGGCTTTTTTCGGTGACGTTGTTCTCGGCAACAATGTTGCCATTGGTAAGCGAATTAATGAAATAAAGGTATTGGAACATTGTGTTCCACATCATTGGTTTGTTATTCCAGTCTTCGTCGGCTAGCACATAGTGTTCACCATCATTGGCGTTACGGATGTTGATGATCTGTCCCTGGTATGGATTGACGACAGGAGAAAAGCGATTTTCATAAAGTTTGACCCCTGTCCACGGTTGTGTTGGGTTGCTGCCTGTTGGATCAACGGCATTCAGAAATGCCACATATTGCGATGCTGTGATTTCGTATTGACCGATTTCGAACGTGTAAGGAACACCGCCAATCTGCTGATAGCCGTCGCTTGTGGTGTTTGTTGAGGGTACATTTTTTTTATTAGGGCTCTCAAAGCCAATAATGCCGATCGATGCGTTGCCAGGGTCCGATACGGTTGCCATGTCGATGGCGATGTCGAATATTTGACCCATGGTGTAATCAGCTATTACTTTTCTTCGTCCTAGCTATGGAATGAGGGATGCTCCTATGGATCAGGTTTTTTGGTGATGTCCTTAGGAGTGGTTGATGGTTTAGGAGCATCAAACTTCCGGCGTCGAACGGACCCCTCCCAAGCGTGGTGAATGCCACCCCGCCGTTCCCTGCGGGCTTCCAGGTGGTCCTCTTCCAACAGCTCCATACCCAGCTGTCGCTCATAAATTGATCGGTCATCAAACAGACGTGCCACGAGGAAGCTGGCCAGGCAAGCCACCAGGATTGGCTTGAGGATCAGCAGATCCTTTGTGAGTGCGAAGGCCAGGAACATGGCCGTAATTGGTGTGCGTGAACAGCTGGCTACGAAGGCACCCATGCCGGCGAAAACGTAGGTGCTTGGAACGTGTCCGGTGAGTGCTTCCACCCAGATCCCGCAGGCCAGACCGATGGCGCCTCCAAGGGTGAGCATCGGGTAGAACAATCCGCCTGGAGCTCCAGACGCAGCAGCCAGACCGGTGCTGAAGAAGAGCACGATGAAGGTGCCAAGCGCCATGGGGATATCGGCCTTGCCATCGGCGATCAGGTGTTGCAGCCCCTCCAGGTTGTGAAAAGCCTCTGGGAGAAAGGCGTACACCCCCCCGAGCACACCGCCACTGATCACCATGCGCAGCACCAGGTGATCGCCGAACCAGGCATTGCCCTTGCGTTGCATAGCGAGCACATAGCGGCAATAGAGCTCCGCCAGCACTCCGACCACCACGCCAAGCCCGATCAGATAGCCAAGATCGATCGGCAGGAAGTTCACCAGTGGTGTGTATTCCCGTTCCAGCTGGAATCCCTGCGTTGCATCGAGGCCACCACCACTGGAATTGAGGCCTGCCAGACCGAGCACGTCTGCCCAGGCATCGGCCCAAAAGGTGGTGACAATTACCAGCAGCAACACCACCGGTCTGGCGGAGTGCAGCAATTCCTCTACGGCGTAGACGAAGCCTCCGATGGGGGCACTGAACACCGCTGCGATACCGGCTCCGCCGCCGGCGGCCACGATCAAGCGGCGAAAGGCAACAGGTGCTTTCAGCCAGCGCGCCATCTGCCATGCCACGGAGCCGCCCATCTGAACCGCAGGTCCTTCCGGGCCGAGAGGGAAGCCGCTGCCGATGGCCACGATTCCAGCCACCAGCTTCACCAGGCCCACCTGCAGTCCCATCGGCACCGCTCGGTGTTTCAGAAATCCCATGATGTGGGTGATGCCTGAGCCACCTGCAGCTGGGGCCAGGTAAGCCACCATCAGTCCTGAAATCAGGCCGCCCAGCGCTCCGAGCCCAGGCAGAACGGCCCAAGCGGGCAGATCCGCCAACAGTTCCAGTCGCCACCCACCCAAGATTTTGATCCCGGCCTTGAACAGCACACCGGTCAGGGCAGCACCCAGGCCAGTGAGCATCAGGGCTAGCACCACAACCCACCAGCGCCGCTCCAGCAGGCGTCGGATGCTGCGGCTGGAGCCGAGCTGGTGGCGGCGTTGTTTTAGTTCACTGAGAGCGACCATTGCATTGCCTGTCCGGGGTCAGGCCCCGGCAAGCATCTGGGCCTCCTCATCTGCGCTGACAACTCGACCCTGATCCTCGAAGCCGTTGATCTGGTCAAAATTCAGATAGCGGTAGAGCTCGTCGGAAAGGGGATCGATCTTTGCGGAGGCGATGCTGCAGTACTCGTCCGCTGTGGGGATTCGTCCCAGCTGGGCACAGACCGCAGCCAGTTCGGCGCTGCCGAGGTACACCTGGGCGCCTTTGCCGAGGCGGTTGTTGAAGTTGCGGGTGCTGGTGGAGAACACGGTGGTGTCGTCCTCGACCCTGGCCTGGTTGCCCATGCACAGGGAGCATCCGGGCATCTCCATGCGTGAGCCGGCCGCTTCGAAGGTGGCGTAATACCCCTCGGCCTTGAGAGTTTCTTCATCCATGCGGGTGGGAGGGCAGACCCAGAGGCGGGCCTTGTTTTCACCGGCTCCCTCGAGCACTTTGGCCGCTGCTCGGTAGTGGCCGATGTTGGTCATGCAGGAACCGATGAACACCTCCTGCACCGGCGCTCCAGCCACCTCGCTGAGCAGCTTCACGTTGTCGGGATCGTTCGGGCAGGCCAAAACGGGTTCGGTGAGTTCATCGAGGTTGATCTCCAGCACTTCGGCGTATTCGGCATCGGCATCAGCACTGAGCAGCTGGGGATTGGTCAGCCACATCTCCATCTCCTTGATGCGGCGGGCCAGGGTGCGCGCATCGCTGTACCCACGCGCAATCATGTTCTTGAGCAAGGCGACGTTGCTGCGCAGATATTCGCTCACCGTTGCTTCGGAGAGCTTGATCGTGCAGCCGGCACAGGAGCGCTCGGCGCTGGCGTCGGTGAGTTCAAAGGCCTGCTCGAGCTTCAGATCAGGGAGGCCTTCGATCTCCATGATCCGGCCATTGAACAGATTCTTTTTGTTGGCTTTCTCCACTGTCAGCAGACCGCGTTGAATAGCGACCCAGGGGATGGCGTTCACCACATCACGCAGGGTCACGCCGGGCTGCAGAGAGCCGCTGAATCGAACCAGCACCGACTCGGGCATGTCGAGCGGCATGGCGCCAATGGCCGCAGCGAAGGCCACGAGGCCAGAGCCGGCTGGGAAGGAGATTCCCAGTGGAAAGCGGGTGTGGCTGTCACCGCCGGTGCCCACTGTGTCGGGCAGCAGCATGCGGTTCAGCCAGCTGTGGATGATGCCATCGCCAGGCCGCAGTGCAACGCCGCCGCGTTGAGCGAAGAAATCGGGCAGGTCCTTCTGGGTCTGAAGATCCACAGGCTTGGGATAGGCGGCGGTGTGGCAGAAGCTCTGCATCACCAGGTCGGAGGAGAAGCCGAGACAGGCCAGCTCCTTCATTTCGTCTCGGGTCATCGGCCCGGTCGTGTCCTGGGAACCGACCGTGGTCATCAGCGGCTCGCAACTGGTGCCGGGGCGCACACCTGTGAGGCCGCAGGCCTTGCCCACCATCTTTTGCGCGAGGGTGAAGCCCTTGCCGGTATCCACAGGAGCGTTGGGCCGGATGAACAGTTCGGATGGCGGCAAACCAAGCTTGGCGCGCACCTTGTCGGTGAGGGCTCGACCGATCATCAGAGGAATGCGGCCACCGGCGCGCACCTCATCACTGATCGTGGCTGGCTTGAGTTCGAAGCGACTCACCACCTCACCATCCCGTTCGATCGTGCCTTGGTAGGGGCGAATGGTGATGACATCACCGGTGTTCAGGCCGGTCACATCACATTCGATCGGCAGTGCGCCCGAATCTTCCGCAGTGTTGAAGAAAATGGGGGCGATCTTTCCGCCCAGAATGACTCCCCCGGCCCGTTTATTCGGGACGTGTGGAATGTCATCACCCGTATGCCAGAGCACCGAGTTGATGGCGCTCTTGCGGGAACTTCCTGTGCCGACAACATCGCCTACGTAGACAACGGGGTGCTCACCCTGCTTCAGCGTTGTGATCGTCTGAAGGCCTTCAGGGTCGCGGGTTTCCAGCATCGCCAGGGCATGCAGGGGGATGTCCGGACGGGTCGTGGCATGGGTTGCCGGAGACAGATCATCGGTATTGGTTTCACCTTCAATCTTGAAGACGGTCACGGTGATTGATTCAGCCAGCTCCGGTTTGGAGGTGAACCACTCCGCTGCTGCCCAGCTGTCCACCACCTGCTTGGCGAAGCGGTTGTCTGCCGCCAGCTCCATCAGTTCGTTGAAGGCGTCATACACGAGCAGGGTGCGGCTCAGGCCCTCAGCGGCACATCCAGCCAGCTCTTCATTGCTGTGCTTGAGCAGCTCAATTAGGGCCGCCACGTTGTAGCCCCCCACCATCGTTCCCAGCAGGCGGATCGCTTCCAGCGGAGACACCAGCGGGCTTGACGCTTCGCCCTGCGCCACAGCACTCAGCCAGGTTGCCTTTACGTAGGCCGCCTCATCCACTCCAGGTGGAATGCGTTCACTCAGCAGATGCAGCAGTTCCTGCTCTTCTCCGGCAGGCGGGTCCTGTAACTGCTCCGTGAGCGCTTTGGCCTGGCTGGCATCGAGTGGCAGCGCTGGGATCCCTTGGGCCAGGCGTTCTGCGGCGTTCTCGCGGTAGGTGCTCAGCATCGGAATCGGCGCAGGAACGGCAAACGCACTTCATTCTCCTGCGTCACCGTTCCCTGCTGACGTCATGCGCTCTGAAGCAGCTTGCGTAACGTGACCACATTGATTGCTCAGGGCATGACCACCACTCACGATCTGCATGTGGTGGATACCCTGCCACTGGTTTCACCCGCTTTGCTGCACGGGGATTTGCCCACCGACGCCAGGTCCACTGAAACCGTCGCAACCGCCAGACATCGCATTCAGGCCATTCTCCGGGGAGAGGACCCTCGCTTGCTGGTGATCGTTGGCCCCTGTTCCGTGCACGACGTGGATGCGGCCCTCGACTACGCCCGCCGTCTCGCTCCCTTGAGGGCTCGTTATGCGGGGGAACTGGAGGTTGTGATGCGGGTTTATTTCGAGAAGCCTCGAACGACCGTGGGCTGGAAAGGATTGATCAACGATCCCCACCTCGATGGTTCTTACGACATCAATACCGGTCTACGGATGGCGCGTTCTCTGCTCCTGGATCTCGCCCGGGACGGCATGCCCACTGCGACAGAATTGCTGGATCCAGTGGTGCCGCAGTACATCGCCGACTTGATCAGCTGGACTGCGATTGGTGCCCGCACCACAGAAAGTCAGACCCACAGAGAGATGGCCTCAGGTCTTTCGATGCCCGTCGGCTACAAGAACGGCACCGACGGCAGTGCCACCATCGCCATCAATGCGATGCAGTCAGCCTCCAGTCCCCATCATTTTCTAGGGATCAACTGCGAGGGGAATGCGTCGATTGTGAGCACCACCGGTAATCCCTATGGCCATCTGGTGTTGAGGGGAGGGAACAGTGGCAGTAACTACCACCTGGAGGCGATTCAGGAGGCATGCTCGGAACTGGCTGGAGCTGGCCTCCCGGATCGTTTGATGGTCGACTGCAGTCATGCCAATTCCAACAAGGACTATCGCCGCCAGGGTGAGGTTCTCAGGGCTGTGGCTGCTCAAGTGCAGAAGGGATCAACGCTTGTAATGGGTGTGATGCTGGAAAGCCACCTGGTCGAAGGCAATCAGAAGATCAGCGCTGATCGCTCCTCACTCACCTACGGACAGAGTGTCACGGATGCCTGCATCAGTATTGAAGCAACGGCCGAGTTGCTCGCTGAGCTGGCTGAATCCGTCAAGAAAGCTGGCACTCCTGCCTCAGGGATGCCTGCCGTTTAAATGGTCATCCACTTCCAGCAAAGGCCCACTGCCATCGGCACACTGAGGTTGTCGATTCCCCAGCGGCCCCATTGCTCCAGGCCGACGGCTAGAGCACAGACAGCGATCAGACGCAGGGGATGCAGAGGACTCTGACTGATCAGCACCAGCAGGAGCAACACCAATGCAGTGACCAAGCCCATCGTGACGGTGCCAGCGACGGATTTTCGCTGTTGCCATACGGTCCAGCTTGGCGATGTCATGCCACGGCCAACAAGCCCCGCCAGTCCATCGGCAAAGGCCATCACCAGCACTCCAGCGCAAACGGCAACCGCTTGGTCGGGCCAGAACAGGAGCAGTAACAGACTGATTGCGAGTCCATACGCCACGGTTCCGTAGCTGTTGCGGTCGACATCCTCAACAGCGGGCAGAAGTTGCATGCGGTGATTGACGGCCGTGATCACGGTGACGACGAGGGCCACCGGCACGGCAATCGCTGCTGGAATTGCGAGCCACCAGGCCAGAACAACGATCGGGCCGGTGCCGATGTGCACGATCTTGCGACTGAGTTCCTGTTGTTCCGGCCATCGCTTTCGACAGACCAGAGCTGCTGAGAGTACCAGCAGCATCCAGATGCCGATGATCAGCAGGGACGAGAGCAAAAACTCAGGCCGCCTGCTGATGGTTGGTCATGACACGCAACTTCAAGATGGCTTTGGCTTCCAGCTGTCGCACACGTTCGCGCGACACATTGATCTGACGTCCGATTTCGGCAAGCGTCAGTGGCTCGGCTCCATCAAGTCCGAAGCGCAATTTGAGGATTTTTTGTTCACGCTCATTCAGCTGAGAGAGCCATCCGCCCAGGTGCTCCTTCTGAATGCTGCGATCCATCCCCTCCATTGGCTCAGCACCATTGGGGTCAGGAATCAGTTCGCCGAGAGTGCTGCGATCTTCTTCGCCACGGGCATGGGCATCAAGGGATGCGCAGGGTGCGCTCTGGGCGATGAGGTCTTCGAGATCGCGGGGTTCGATTCCCATCGCGTTCGCCAGTTCCAGTCGATTCGGTTGACGACCGAAGCGGTGTGAGAGCTCACGCGTGATGCGGCGCATCTTGGAGAGCTTTTCGCTGATGTGAATCGGCAAGCGAATGGTGCGTGCGCTGTTGTCAATGGCGCGAGTCATGCCCTGGCGAATCCACCAGTAGGCATAGGTCGAAAACTTGTACCCCATGGCAGGGTCGAACTTGTCCACGGCCCGCTCGAGGCCGATGGCTCCTTCCTGAACCAGATCGAGCAGTTCCAGGCCCTGGTTCTGATACTTCTTGGCAACGCTCACGACGAGGCGGAGGTTGGCGGCCATCATCCGATCTCGGGCACGCTTGCCCATGCGGATGCGGTGACGTTGCCTGGGAGTGCGATCCTCCTCAGCCGTTTCCAGCAACTCCTTCATCGCTTGCACATGATGAGCAAGCTCGATTTCTTCGGCTGCAGTGAGCAGCGGAACACGTCCGATACTGCTCAGGTAATACCCAATCGAGTCAGTAGCCAAGCGTCCGCTTTGACGTGCTGAACGACTGGAAGTTGAGCGTGAACGTGTACTGCTGTCACGACGACCAGTGGTCGGCAACACAGGTTCTGAAGAAGCAACTTTTTGAGTTGCTCCTTCAGATTCCAGAGGGATCCCCATCACCCTGGCCTCCTGAAAATTAGATTTGGGGAAAATTTAGCACCCAAAGCAAAGAGTGAGCTGATTAAATCGAAAGTTTTTACGAATCAATGATGCGGTGTTAAGTCTCGTGGATCGAATATGAAATAAAGACAAAAAGCACAATTTCGCCGTATCGATGAACACGGCTTCAGATGGCTCAGCTTTTCGCCAGTAGTCCTTTTCTCCAGGTTTCAATCAGGTTCAGCTGAGAATTACGTTCCGCACCTTCCGGATGGCGCTGTCTGAATGACCCATCGGTTTGCATGTCGAATGATCCACGGTTGTCTTCGAGATAGATCTGCATCAACCGTTCCAGTTGCTCTCGAAGTGCTGGCTCTTCAACAGGTGTGCCGGCCTCAACGCGTCTGTCCAGATTTCTGGGCATCCAATCAGCGCTGCCGATGTAAACCTCGGGTTCGCCGTGATTGGCGAACCAGAACAGGCGTGAGTGTTCCAGAAAGCGACCGATGATGCTCACCACGCTGATGTTGTCGCTCACTCCCTCGCGTCCTGGGTACAGGCAGCACATCCCGCGAACGATCAGTTCGATTTTCACACCTGCTTGTGAGGCTTCGTACAGCAGGGCGATGATGCTGGGATCCACCAGAGAATTCATCTTTGCCCGGATATGCCCACCACGTTCGTTCTGGGCGTGTTCGATCTCACGACGAATCAGATGTTCCATGCCTTTGCGCAGTGAAACCGGTGCAACCAGCAACTTGCGGAACTCTTGCTGTTTGGAGAATCCGGTGAGGTAATTGAACAGCTCGACCAGATCCTGGCCGAGTTCGGGTCGTGCTGAAAGCAGGCCAAGATCGGTGTAGAGACGTGATGTCTTCGAGTTGTAGTTGCCGGTGCCGATATGGACATAACTGCGAAGACGTTCTTTTTCCTTGCGCACCACCAGCACGATCTTGGTGTGAGTTTTCAGGCCCAGAACTCCATAGACGACATGCACTCCTGAGCTTTCCAGGTGTTTGGCCCACTGGATGTTGTTGTCTTCGTCGAAGCGTGCTTTGAGCTCCACCAGTGCCATCACCTGCTTGCCGTTTTCCGCAGCGCGGATCAAGGCGGCAATGATTGGTGAATCCTTGGAGGTGCGATAAAGGGTCATCTTGATCCCCATCACCAGCGGATCATCAGCGGCCTGGTTGATGAACTCCTCCACTGATGTGGAGAACAGGTCATAGGGGTGATGCAGCAGTACATCACGGCGGCGGACTACCGAGAAAATGCTTTCGAACTCCTCCTCTTTGATGGAGCCGTCTTCGAGCATGTTGCGCTGGGCGCGACGCAGAACCGAAGGTGTCTGCCCCGAGTGGGACTCGTTCTTGAGATTGGGTAATGCAATTCCCATCAGACCGAACAGATCGTCGAGGCCGAGAGGCCCGTCAACCCTGTAAAGATCAGCTTCCTCAACGGACATGCCATCCATCAGCATCTCGACGACGTCCTGCGGCATCCCCTCGGCGACCTCGAGCCGCACCACTTCGCCACCCATGCGTCGCTTTCTCAGGCCCTGTTCAATGGCGATCATCAGATCGTCGGCTTCCAGGTCGCGTAGTTCCAGATCCGCATCTCGGGTGACGCGGAAGCAGTAGTGCCCTTCGATGCTCATGCCTGGGAAGAGAAGGCCGAGGTTGAAGGCCACCACCTGTTCCAGAGGAACAGCTGTATGAACAGGTTCTGATTGCTCACCTGCGAGGTCGGTGGGGATGGCGACGAAGCGGGGCAGGATTGTCTGGGGCACTTTGACGCGTGCGAGCAGACGTTGACCGGTTTCGGGGTCATCAATCAGAGCCGCCACATTCAGGCTGAGGTTGCTCACGAATGGAAAGGGATGAGCCGGATCCACCGCCAGGGGGGTCAGCACAGGAAAAATCGCTGTCTGGAAGTAGTTGTCGACCCAGAGTCGCTGACGTTCGTTGAGTTGTTCGTAATCGAGCAGATGGGCGCCATGGTTGTGTAGTTCACACCTGAGCTGACTGCGGTAATGCTCTTGCTGCTTTTGAAGCAAAGGTGTGAGATGTTCTCGTATCGCCTGCAGCTGTTCAAGTGGCGTGCGGCCGTCCTCACTGCGCTTGTCGATGCCGGCTTCTACTTGGGCCTTGAGGGAGGCCACCCTCACCATGAAAAATTCGTCGAGGTTGTTGCTGAAGATGGCACTGAATTTGGCCTGTTCCAGCAAAGGGGTGCGTTCATCCAGAGCCTGAATCAGCACTCGCTTGTTGAAGGCGATCCAGCTGAGCTCTCGGTTGACATAGAGCTCGGTGGATAGAACGTTGTCACTCATCGGGTGACCAAGTGTGCATGAACCGATCAGCGAAACGTAGCAATCGTCGAGAGGTCGAACTGCAGTTCGACCGATGTTCCGCAGCTGGCTGGTTCATTGCGTTCTGGAGGGCAGCGGGCTGCCCCCCACCAGCAGCATCACCATGATCAGCAGACAGGCACTGCCAACGAAAGGACTGATTTGTCCTAGGAGGTCGTAGCTGAGTCCGGCCAGGGGTGGTCCTAGGAAACTCCCCAGGCTCTGCAAGGCCTGAAGACTGCCCAGTGCTGTGCCCTGGCCCTCGGAGTCAAGGCGGCGAGACACAAGGCTGCGCAGGCTGGGGGTCACCAAACCTGTTCCTGTGGCCAGGATTGCCACGGAACTGAACACGCCGAGCTGTGCTTGTTCAGGAGATGTCGAGGGAATCAGCAGGCATCCGATGATCACCAACCCCAGACCGATCAGGGTCAGTTTCCATTCTCCGAGCCGTTTCACCAGGGGACCGATCAAGCCTCCCTGCACCACGGTGGCCACCACACCCACAATCAGGAAGGCGGTAGTGGCGAGCTCTGGTCCCCAGTCGAAACGCTGTTTGAAATAGAGCACCAGGATGGCGGTGAAGCCGTTGAAGGCCAGAAAGAACAGGAAGAAGCTGAGACAAAGTCGACCGACAGCGGGGTTTCCAATCACCTTTGCGATCTGAGCGAAGGGGTTGAGGTCCCGTTTGCGCGGCATGGCTTGGCGGGCCGAGCGGGGATGGGTCTCCGGAAGCAAACCCAGCACCACCAGTAGGTTCACCAGGGCGAAACCGGTGGCCACCCAGATCGGCACCGTGACGTTGATGCGGGCTAGCTGTCCTCCCACGAACGGTCCGATGATGAAGCCAAGACCGAAGGCCACCCCGATCAGGCCGAATGCGCGTGCCCTTTGTTCCTCCGGAGTGATATCAGCCAGCACAGCTCCAGCGGTGGCTGCGGTTCCGCCGCTAACACCATCGATCAGGCGAGCGCCGAACAGCAGAATCAGCGGCAAAGTGGCGCCCTTGGGCCAGTCCATGCTCACGGTGAGGGCGAACAGGCCAAGACCCAGCACCGAGCCGGCAACGCAGGTGGCGATCACAGGCCGGCGGCCGAAGCGATCACTGAGGGCTCCGATCAGGGGCGTGGCTGCAAACTGCGCGAGTGCGTAGCTGCCGGCAAGCAGACCCAGTGTGCGCCCATCGGCGTTGAAGCTCGCCAGCAGAAACGGCAGCAGTGGGAAGACGATGCTTTCGCTGAGTCGGTCATTGAGCAGCGTCAGAAAGGCGCTGAGCAGGGTGGGAATGCGTGGTCGCTGCAAGGCAGCCGCTGGGCAGGTGAGACTCACATTCCCATAGGCATCGGCCATGGCCCTGCGTTTGATCGTTCCAGCTGACGAGAACCTCCTGCGGGAGATCTATGCCGATGCCATTGAGAGTCAGGGCCCACAGCTGTATTCAGATCAGCAGGTGAAGTCCTGGGCTGCACTCGCCTGGTTGCCGGGTGTGTTGGATCAAACTCTGAAGGAGGGCTCCGGATGGATCAGTGGCGAGGATGCCGCCTTTGCTATTCGGCATCCGCTGGACCGGCTTGCTCTTCTGTATTGCCGTGGCCGGGCGGCACGTCTGGGCCACGGCAAAGCACTCCTAGAGAGGATTGAAGCCAATGCGATTGCGGATGGTGTTACATCCCTGCGCACTGAAGCCAGTCAGTTCAGTCGCCCGTTGTTCGAGCGTTATGGCTGGAGGCTTGTGGCTCCGGAAACAATCACAATCGCCGGAGTGTCTTTCGAGCGCTATCTGATGCACAAAGCGCTTGGCAAGCTGCGCAGCTGATCGAGCTGATCCAGGGCTCGACCCTGTTCCAGCACTGTGGTGGCCCTCTCAATCCCCGAGTCAAGACTCTCGCTCAGGCCAGCATTCCAGAGATAGGCACCTGCATTCCAGCGCAGAGCTTCGCTGAGCGGACCACGGTTTCTAAGCGCTTCGAGGGCCTGGCTCTTCCAGGCGCTTTCCGAAGACCATTCCAGGTCTGCGTTGTGGCATCCGTGATCGCGGGGGTGAAGGATCAGACGTTCAGCCAGACCATCGCGGACTCGGGCTGTGATGCAGGCCCGACCGATGGGAAGGTCTGTTCCTCCTTCGAGGCCTTTTACGGTGAGCAGGTCGGTTTCGCCGGCGAGCCTGAGCGCTTCCCAGGCCCTGCTTTCGGTTGGTGGGTGCACAAATCCACTCACCAGAAGGTGGTCTCCCTGGTGGGCCGTCCACAGGAGCTCAAGGCTGGCAACCGGAGGCCGCTTTCCCAGCTGCTCGCGGTAATCAATCAGTGTTTCCGCAATGGGGAAATGATCCGGTTGATGGATGAGCGCGAAGCCATGCGTATTGAATCCTTCTTGAACCGTGCTCAGGGTCAGTCCACCCAGATTCAGATCCAGAAGGCTGAACAGATCGAGGGCTGTGATGCCGTACTTGGTCGGCATGCGGTCACCCCCCTGCAGGACGACCGGTTGACCGCAGGCCACCAACACCAGGCTGGTAAGTGGGTAAATGGGTGCAGTTCTCGTTCGACCGTCAAATGGCATGCCGAAGCAGAGTGGTCTTCTCTGATTCGCAGGGCTGTGAAGAAGGGGCCCCATCGTTCTGTAGGTGTCGATCATGCCGGTGAGCTCCTGGGGCTCAGGCCGGCGGATGCGGTGAGCAATCAGGAAGGCACCAATCTGTGCCGGCGTCGCTTCCTCCCTGAGCATGAGTGCCATTGCATCGGCAGCTTCCTCTCGACTCAAGCCCTTGCTGGTGTGTTCGCCGCTCCCGACTTTGCGCAGATGCTGCTTGAAGCGTTCGCGACCGCTGCAGACATTGGTTGTCAAAGGCCGCTCCATCGCTCCAGGCAGTGTTCTGTACTCGGGTCACTCTCAGGGGTAGCGATTGCTACCGATAGCTTTATGCAAGCATCGAGAGCCCATCGAAGCATCCGTGTTGAGGATGGCTGGGGTTGTGGCGACCATCGGCGTAATAGAGGCGTTCAAGCACCAAGCTTGTGGTGACGCTTGAGTTGTGATTCTGGCGATTCAGGAGTGTGGCGAGTGTGCGAAAAAGAGTGTTCATCGATCACACGTTCAGTCAACTCAATAGAGCAGTTCTGAATCCATCAAGATGTAGTCAATGCATCCGAAATCGGTTTTGGTTTTGGTTGTCATTGTAGCTGTTTTTTGGTGCGCGGCGTGACAGTCTCAATTTCGCTTGCAGTATTTTTTATGGCTGTTTCATCGATGTCTGCCCCATCTCTGGCCGCTCCTTCGCCGACCAGATTGACCGCCTCGTTGATGGCTGCCAAAAAAGCGAAAGGGATGAGTTTCGCGGATCTTGAGGCGGCTCTTGGGCTTGACGAGGTGTGGATTGCTTCTCTGTTCTATGGACAGGCCACAGCCTCTGCCGATGAGGCGGAGAAGCTGGCGTCCTTACTGTCGTTGGACCCCGCAATCACAGCTGCGATTCAGGAGTTTCCGACCAAAGGCAGCCTTGAGCCTGTGATTCCAACCGATCCCCTGATCTATCGCTTTTACGAGATCATGCAGGTGTATGGCATGCCGCTGAAGGATGTGATTCAGGAAAAGTTTGGAGATGGAATCATGAGTGCGATCGATTTCACCCTGGATGTGGACAAAATTGAAGATCCGAAGGGTGATCGTGTTCAGATTACGATGTGCGGAAAGTTCCTCCCATACAAAAAGTGGTGACTCCGCTTTTTTGTTTTCACTGAAGTAACGCAACAAAGTTTTCAGGCCCGACATGAGTCGGGCTTTTGTTTACTTAGGTGCGAAATTGCTGTTGTAACTGTTGGCAGGCCAATTGTTTGCGTGATTCACTGCTGAGCGTTTGACTGAGTTCTTTCAGGCAACGTTGACTGATCGGAGTTGCGATGCAGCCAAGGGCACGGAACGCAGCAGCAGCGGCATCGTCGGATCCGGTTTTGCACAGATTGGATAGGCGTTCACTGATCGCCGCCCCATCCCTGCGTTGCAATACCCGAATCGCGGCGATCACCACTGGATCGCGGAAATCGTTGAGGGGTTCAGTGCATATCTTGAGTAATTCATCGTCGCTCAGGCTGTGGGCGCGGAAACCCACTAACTGCAATCCCGCCAAGCGATGATGTTGTCCAGGGTGATGCAAACACTCCTTCACCACATGTTCTGGAACATCAGCACCCCAGCAAGACAACGCCTCAAGGATGCACAGGTTGACTTCAGCTAATTCGGAGCTGTTTTTGAGTTGATTAAGCAGCCAGTCCCTCGCTGCTTGCTGGTGGCACAGTCCAGCTGCCAGCACAAGATCGGGTAGTGCTCCATGCTGCTGAATCAATCGTTCAATGATTGGCCAGCCTTGTTCAGCCAGCATTCCAAGTTTTTCGCAGAGCGCACGGCGTAGCTCAACTGAAAAGCTGGGAGAGTAAACCTCCCCCAGCCATTCGGGCTCCAAAGGAGCACGTCGTGATTTTGAAAGCCGTTCCCAGAGAACGGCTTCATTCACGGGCAGAGACACAGAACATCAATCAGCGGGCGCCAAGCTCAGCGGCCAGTTCGCGTTCCAGTTTGTCATCATGTTCGCTTGGCAGCACGTTACCGATGTTGGTTCGGTGGGTGCTGTAAAAGAGCATGCCGATGAACACCATTCCGCCAATGATGTTGCCAATGGTGACGGGCAGGAAGTTCCAGAAAATGCACTTCCAGAAGGGAACTCCAGATCCGAGGATTGGCCCGGCAGTGTGCAGAAACTGATTCACCACGATGTGCTCCATCCCCATTGATTGGAACGCTGTGATGGGTAGCCAGCAAGCCAGAATCTTTCCAGGCACACTTTTACTCACCAGGGCCATGGTCACACCAAGGCAAACCAGCCAGTTGGCGATCAAGCCTCGAACAATGGCCAGGAAGAATCCCATCGACTGAAGGTTCTCATATTTGACAACAACGTTGGTTTTATTCAACGCGATGATTTTTGCGGCAACCTGTTGCCACATTCCACCTCCATCAGCAGCTGATGCAGGATCAACTGTTCCTCCACTGGTGAGGCTGATCGCCATCAGAACTGCCACAACCGCAGTTCCAATCCAGTTGCCGAGCCACACCCAACCCCAGTTTCGAAAGGTTGCACCCCAGGTGCTTTTACCTGCCCAGGTGGCCATTGGCAGAAGAGCAAAGTTGCCTGTGACCAACTCCATGCCAAACAAGACAATGCTGGCGAAACCGAATGGGAAGAGCAGCGAGCCCAGCCATGGTTGTCCACTTTTGAGCCCCACTGTGAGTGCAAGGATCACGGCCAGACCAAGGATTGCTCCCGAATAAAATCCTCTGAGCAAGAGGTTTTTGACGCTGACGGTGGATTTCTTGCCACCGGCACCGATCATGCCGTCGACAAGTTCATTGGGTAGGACGTAGTCCATCTGTGAAGCAGTGACGCTCATGAGTTCAATGCGGTGAAGAGAGAATGAAGCGGTTGATGGAGTCTTGAGATCAACAGTTACCCGCTGATCTTGTTCATGAATCTGGAAAATGCATCCTGCTGATGCGCAGCCCGTGAAATCGGTTGTTTGTCTTGACCAGCTTTTGTAAGCCAGTTGACCAGTCTTGAGAACAAATCGCTGTTGCTAGACATAAATTAATGATGCAATTTGTTGTGTGATTGGTTTGGCTGTGATGGCCTCAAAAAGTCAGCACCAACACGGCAAAACGATTGATCTGTCGAGTTATTTCAGCTATTGGTTCGTGGTTTTGCGCCGAACCGTTCAATCAGCACTTCGCGCAGAACCTCTTTGATGCTTTCAGCCGGAATGGCCTTCTGATGGAGTTCACCCACCGTTGGATTGGGTCCCTGTGATCCACCAAGGGTCATCGTGTAGCCATCATCTGTTTTGCCCTCACTGTTTTTGGCTTTGGCGCCTGTTAGGCCGATTGCGCCCATGTAGGCCTGGCCGCAGCTGTTGGGACAACCTGTCCAGTGAATTTTCAGTTCTTCTGGCAGATCAAGCTCCTGATCGAGCTCTTTGGCAGCAGCCAAGGCTTGATCCTTGGTGTTGGTGAGTGCAAATCCGCAATAGGTGCTTCCTGTGCATGACACGGTGCCAGCCGAAATCGCACCAGGCTTGAGTGGAAATCGTTCGAGCAGTGGATCGCTTTCAAACTCTTCGACCTGTGCTTGCGGCAGTCCAACAATGATCACGTTCTGATCTTCAGTGAGCCGCACTTCTCCGCTTCCGTAGGTGATGCTCGCTGTGGCCAGATCATGAAGATCCTGCGCTTTCAGGCGGCCAACCGGAACGTGGAGACCCGCAAAGACCAGCCCATCCTGTTTCTGCGGGTGAATGCCGTAGTGGGATCGGGGCGTGGTGTCAAACACAGACCCGGGGTCGGGTGTTAGTGGCCCGAACTGTTCTTCAACCTGATTGCGGAAGATGTCGTGGCCAACTTCATCGAGATACATTCTGAAGCGACCTTTCGGGCGTTTGTTTCGCTCTCCGTTATCTCTCCAGAGACGAATCACCGTGTCGGTTATCCGGCAAATTTCATCTGGCTTGACCCAGGCATTCAGCGGGATGGCATAGGCATTCATCTGTGACGAAAGAATGCCGCCAATCCACACACCGAAACCCATCACACCATCTTTTTCAACGGGATGGAAGGCAATGTCGTTGTGAAGCAGGAAATTGTCTTTTGCACCGGCAACTGCAGTATTCCATTTTCTGGGAAGATTGGAATATTCAGGATTGCCTTTGCGGTGATTGGTTAAAAAGTTTTCAAGTTCATCTGTGTAAGGCCTGGTATCAAGGATTTCTTTTGGATCAATCCCGGCGATTGGGTTACCGGTGACATTGCGGGGGTTATCGAAACCCGATTGGATCGTACTCAGGCCAGCTTCTTCAAGGCGCTTGAGGATTTCCGGCAGGTCGCCAAGAAGCACTCCTCTCAGTTGCAGGTTCTGCCTGGTGGTGATGTCGCAGCTTCCGTTCTCGCCGTAGCGCTCAACAATGGAGCCGACAACGCGCAATTGTTGAGCGGAGAGCACACCGTTGGGAACCCGCAGGCGCAGCATGAATTTGCCGGGCGTCTTTGGCCTCCAAAACATTCCATACCATTTCAATCGCAGTTGAAGGTCGGTTTCATCAACCTGCTCCCACCCCATTTCGGCAAATTTCTCAATTTCACTACCGACTAGTAGGCCATCTTTGGCTGACTTGTTCTGTTCAATCTTATTTAGCTTCTTGCCATCCAGATAGGGCCTGGAAGGAGCGCTAATCATCATGATCTTGTTCAGCGAGGGGCAAATGATTGAGCATGAAATGCTGCAGATCAATCAAAGGGTCAAGATGACCTGCGCTTCAAAAAGAAGGTGAGCGCTTTTGCGGTAGTTAAAAGGCTTGTCAGGGGTCTGTCGGTAGTGGATTGAACAATTTCCCCAGCCGACTGTTCAATTCAGATGGGATGGACGAATTGGTGACTGTGGCTACATCTCATCCGCCCGACTGAGCCCTAGAAGGCTGCCTTTCGCGGACTCAGTATTGACGTCCAACTTCGCCAATCATTCGGATCGCCCCGTAGCGAAGCATCTGCCAGACGCGTTTCATGGCGGCGAAATCCCGGTCGAGCTCACTTTGGAACCTTGTGTCTCTGTGGCTACGGCTGGGTCTGTCATCGGGATGCCAATGACGGTGAGCCCTTTCCGAGCGATAGCTTTGAACAGTGGAGTCTCTCTGGAACCGACCTTCAGGGAGAGTGCGATCGATGGATCGACGGCGCGACATGGCAGCAGGAGGAATGACAATCCATCGATGACAACAGTTCGTTCGACCTTTGATCCGTGGTCATTGCTACGGAACAGCGATCTTGGTTGTCAGCGTGCGATCAGGTTGGTTGTGCATGGACGCTCAGGTGGTGTCGTTCCTAAATCATTGATTGAGCTGCAGCAGGCGCTCCAGCAACGTCGTCAGGCTCCTGTGCAGCTGGAAGTGCTCACTGCCACTACACCACCTGCGTGCCCAGAACAGCCCAGCTGGTTGGTGCCTTTGTTGTTATGGCCGGGATCGCATGCGCGTGCGGATGTGCCTGAGATCAGACATCGCATGCAGCGTGAAGGCGCGGACGTTGAGTTGCTTCCTTTCCTTGGGTCTTGGCAATGTTGGTGGGCTCTCGTGGCTGAAGCGCTTCAACCCTTTGCTGTTCAGGGCTCGGTTCTGGTTCATCACCCATTGAGTTCTGAAGAGGCCGAT
>QCUI01000025.1 GCA_003210775.1 Synechococcus sp. AG-679-A04 | reverse complement strand
AGCCCTGAGCCTCACTCCTGGAGTTCGCATGCAAGACCTGCTGCAACGTGGAATCTCACTGCGCTGCTGGAACCAACGCAGCAACACCCATCACTGGCATCCCCTCTTTTTACCGGGTCAGCCATGGCCCTCCAGCAAGCCATTGGAACTGATTTTGAGCGCCAGTGGTCCAAACCAACAGTCGCTCGAGCTGGTGCTTGGAGAGTCCAGGGGAGAGACGAGACATGAGGTGGTGATGGTCAATGGCCTGCCCCATGTCATTGAAAAAACCAATGGATGGGATGACGTAAAAAGGCGGCCGGACACCGCCTGTGAGCTCCCCCTAGACCCTCCCGGACAACCTGGGGAAGATTGTCTGAAACTGCGTTTTCATCTCAATGATCAGGCGGAACTGATCCTGGAGGGAGAGGATCTGCGGACTGGTGAAAGCCTTGAGGCGAGACCTCTCGGTGCCGTGCGGTGATCGCGCCGTCCACAAGGGCGTGTGTGTTGGCGACAACATCCATAGAAAAGGAGGTGTCTTGCCCTAACCATCCGTGGCGCTGCGTCGCCATCTCCCGAGCTTTTGGTTGATCGCCACACTGGGTGGTGTCACATCTCTATGCGGTTACGCGTACTGGTGGGAACAGCAATTGCCGGGTCGCCTGCGTGAAGCGGCTTCACATGGAGATCTTGAGGCCTGCCTGCGCTATGGCGAACAGCTGGCGGCACTGCGGTGGCTCGACCGAGAAGCACCCAGCGAACAGGCCATCTGCCGTCGTCGCCAGGCTGAACTGGCCTGGAAGGCGGGCGACAGCAGCCAAGCACTCAACCTGCAGGCACAGCTTGTGAATTCGAATGTGGGCAGTGCAGAGCAGAAACGCAGTGACCGCTCCAGATTGCTCCAGTGGCGCCAGACACTGCGCGAGCGGGCACTGGATCAGTTCCGAGCGGGAGATCTCAACCAGGCCCTCACCACACTCAGGCCCCTTGAACAAAAGGGCCAGAGGCCGGGAACACAGCTCAGCGACAGCCTGCGCGAGACCTGGAACCGAAACAAGGTCGATCACGAACGGCTGCAAGACAAAGTGCAACGACAGCAGTGGTGGGAAGCACTGAGCGTTCTCAATCAACTGGACCACCCCTGGTGGCAAACCCATGCCCTGCCTCTGCGCAGACAGGTGGAGGAAGCCATTCAGAATCTGCGTGATCGGCAAGAGCACCACAGTCATGGCGCCCTACCCGCTCACACGGTCGATCCTGAACGTCTCAATACAGCGGTAGAAGAGAGACTGTCCAGCGGCATGGATCCATGGAGTGCCTTTGTCGCCGGATGTGCTGATCTGGGCGGCGTTCTGGTCGAGGAAGGACCCGAGAGTCTTTGCAAGGCAAAGAGACGGTGAAACCGACAAAAAGGATGATTCTCAATAGGACCTTTTGCTCATGCAGCCTGACGACAGGATCGTTGTGACCTCATCAGTGCTGGTCGATAACCACCCCCTGCCGTTGCTCGCGGCCTTCGGTCGCGAAGAAGCCCATCTCCGCAGGGAGGAGATTCAGCTCTCCTCCTGATCACTCCTCAGGAAGACGCCTTCTTCCCCATCCACATCCAGCAGCCTGAGTTCGATGGCTTCGGTCCGCCGCGTGGGCACAGATCGACCACAGAAATCAGGCTGAATCGGCAGTTCTCGATGACCGCGGTCCACCATCACCAGCAGCATCACCCTGCGGGGCCGACCCCAGGCCTGGATCGCTTCCAGAGCGGCACGCACGGTGCGGCCGGTAAAAATCACGTCATCGACCAGCAGCACATCACGTCCTTCGACACTCACCGGCAGCTCGGTCGCCCGCACAGGCCTCATGGCCACTCGCTCGAGATCATCGCGATGGAAGGTCGGATCCAGCGTGCCCTGAGCAATCGTCTGGCCGCTCTGTTCTTGGAGAAAGCGCGCCAGCACTGCTGACAACTGAACTCCGCGAGTGGGTATTCCCAGCAGCAGCAACTCCTCGACCTCTCCAACACATTCAAGAACCTGAGAAGCCAGACGCGACAGTGTTCTGCCGACGTCCTCGGCTGAAAGGATCTCGATCCGATCACTGTTCCCAGACATCACCATGACCGATGCAGTGGGATAGATGACTGTATGTCGGATATCACCTGCCAAATCCGCAAAAGCTGACCATCTTCAGCGCAGGAGTTCACCACGGGAGGGATCCGGGGGTAACTTGTGAATCTAGAGAAGAACTTAAGAACGGATAGAGCTGAGTGAACGCTGCCGATCGCCATTCAGGACGACCAAACAGGGAGCCATCCATTGCTCCCGTTGTTCTGGCGATCCTGGATGGGTGGGGCGAGCGTTCCGAATCCGAGCACAACGCCATCCGAGCCGCCAACACTCCCGTCATGGATGCGCTGCGTCACGCCTATCCCCAGACACTGATCCAGGCGAGCGGCTCCCATGTGGGATTGCCTGATGGACAAATGGGCAATTCCGAGGTCGGGCATCTCACCATTGGGGCGGGCAGGATCATCCGCCAGGAACTCGTGCGCATCGGCGACACGGTGCGCGACAACAAGTTGAGAGCCGTTGCGAAATTGGGTGAGCTAGCCGAACGTCTGCGTGCAAGCAACGGCACGCTTCACCTGCTGGGCCTCTGTTCGGACGGTGGAGTGCACAGCCATGTGGATCACCTATGCGGACTGCTGCACTGGGCCGCCGACGAAGGCCTAAAACGTGTTGCGATCCACGCGATCACCGACGGACGTGACACGCCCACCCAGAGTGCTCCGACCTATCTGAAACAAGTTGAAGCTGCCATCGAAGCCAGTGGGGTAGGTGAAGTCGCAAGCCTGTGTGGCCGCTACTGGGCCATGGATCGCGACCGGCGCTGGGAACGCACAACCCGTGCCCATGAACTGCTGACGTCCCCTGACGTTCTGGTGAGTCAACTTTCAGCAGCTGAAGCACTGCAAGCCAGTTACGACAGTGGCATCACCGATGAATTCGTGGAACCCACGCGTCTGCGAGCGACCCATCTGAACGATGGCGATGCGTTGCTGATGTTCAACTTCCGACCTGACAGAGCTCGCCAGATCATTCAGTGCCTAGCCAGAACAGATTTCTCTGATTTCGAGCGAGCCCATCAGCCTCGGCTGGACGTGGTCACGTTCACGCAGTACGAGGCTGGCCTACCCGTGGAGGTTGCATTCCCGCCCGAGTCCCTCGATGACCTGCTGGGCCAAGTGGTCGCAGCTCGCGGACTGCGTCAGTACAGAACAGCGGAGACCGAAAAATATCCCCACGTCACCTATTTCATGAATGGTGGTGTTGAGCAACCGCTCGAAGGAGAAGACCGTCATCTAGTGCCCTCGCCCCGTGTGGCCACCTATGACCAGGCCCCGGCCATGAACGCTGAAACCCTTACCGTGAGCTGCATCGAAGCCATCCAGAAGGGCATCTATTCCCTGGTGGTGATCAACTACGCCAATCCAGACATGGTGGGTCATACCGGCGTCATGGAGGCCGCGACTGAGGCAATCCAGACGGTTGACCATTGCATCGGACGATTGCTGGATGCAGTGGGACGCATGGGAGGCACGATGATCGTCACCGCAGACCATGGCAACGCCGAGCGCATGCAAGGCGACGATGGTCAAGCCTGGACGGCCCACACCACCAATCCTGTTCCGTTAATTCTCATCGAGGGAGAACGCCGAAAGCTACATGGCATGGGCAATGCGATCCGCCTGCGAGACAACGGTGGTCTGGCTGACATCGCACCCACTCTTCTGCAGCTGCTAGACATCGAGAAACCCGAGGCCATGACCGGTAGCACCCTGATCGAACCGATCGAGACACCTGTGCCCTCCACTGCCCGCCTGCCACAACCGGTCTGATCGGCTCGGACATAAGATCTGCCCATGATTACAACCGTTCTCTCCTGGATCTGGATCGGCAGCGGCCTTTTGCTGATCCTGTTTGTGCTGCTGCACAGCCCCAAGGGTGATGGCATGGGGGGGCTCGCCGCCAGTGGCAGTACATCGTTTACAAGCTCCAGCAGCGCGGAGGCGACCCTCAACCGCATCACCTGGATCACGCTGGCCATCTTTCTAACGCTGGCAGTGATTCTCAGCGCTGGTTGGCTGAGTTGAATCTCACACCCAACAAAGCTTGGACAAAGCCTGGGCCCAAGGGTCCAGGCTTTGTTGTGTAAGCAATGCGGAAGTTAATGAAATTGAGGTGAGCCAACTCGCTCGGCGTAAGCCTCCTCACCATGTTCAGAAACATCGATCCCCAGATCTTCAGCGTCGTTTGGCACACGAAATGGCAGACCAAAACCACGCAAGATTCCAGCAATGACAAGGGTGCCAAGCGCCGCTAATCCGTAAGCGACGAGAACAACCTGAAACTGATCAGCAATCAAGCCAAACCTGCCCTTCTCAGCAAAAACCTGCGCTGCGGGGTGCGTAGCGATCAGCTCAGTACTAGCGAAGACACCGGTCAGAATCGCGCCGACCGTGCCACCCACTCCATGGACAGCAAAGGTGTCGAGCGAATCATCAAATCGCAGAGACACCTTGACCTGCACGGAGACATAACAAAGCAAGGCAGTGATCGCTCCAATCGCCATACCAGCTCCGGGCGTCACAAAACCGGCAGCAGGGGTAATGCCAACCAATCCAGCCACAGCGCCGGTCGCCATACCCACGGCCGTTGGCTTGCCATCTCTCCAGGTTTCGATCAATGACCAAGCAACCAAGCCTGTTGCTGCAGAGATATGCGTCGTAGTGAAGGGGAGTTCCGCACCACTGACACTGAGCTGACTGCCGCCATTGAAGCCAAACCAGCCGAACCAGAGCAGACCAGTGCCGAGCAAGATCTGAGTCACATCGTGTGGTGGGCGCACCGAATTGGGCCACTGCTTGCGCCACCCAACAAGGCCAGCAAGCAATAGAGCAGAAACACCGGAGCTGATGTGCACCACCGTGCCACCAGCGAAATCAAGGTCTTTCCCAAGGCACCCACCTCCCCAGACCATATGAGCGAGAGGGGCATAAACCACCAAAAGCCATACAGGGGTGAACACGCACCAGAATCGAAAACTGATCCGTTCCACCAAGGCTCCTGAAATCAGAGCCGGAGTGATGATCGCGAACATGCCCTGAAACAGAGCGAAGCTGAGGCCGGGTATCGCCAGACCATCCCAAATATCTGGAATGTTCTCCAACATTGCGTAGGAGAAGGGATTTCCAATGACGGCATTCAGAGCTCCACCATTGGAAAAGGCAAGACTGAATCCAAAGCTGACCCACACGAGCGTGGCAATGCCCATCATCACGAAGCTCATCGCCATTGTGTTGAGCACATTGCGAGCCTGAACGAATCCTCCGTAGAAAAACGCCAGTCCAGGGGTCATCAGCAGCACAAGTGCTGCTGATGTGAGAATCAGGGTGTTATCAGCTGCTGAAAGGGCAGCATCCTCTGCATAAGCAGGAAGCAGAGCAGAACTCAGCAGTTGAAATGCTGGCACCACCAGCAGGGCGATCAGGAATCGCCTCAGGCGAGGCTTAAACACGTACTTTCTGTAACCCTCGATACGATTTCAGAACGCCTGCACCAAAAACTGTTCGCCGCGAACATTTGACGGAGCTGGCGGGCATCCAGAACTGAGCGGTGGACGACATACCCCCGCGCCCTCACTCCCCCTGTTCTGAATCATTTGAGCACCCAGTTTCAGCAAACCGAGGGGGGCCAATGCCCAAAGCAATTGATCACCATGTTGAGGACGTCAAAGAGCTGCTGTTCTGCCGTCCTGAATTCCAATCCTGAACTAAACAAAAAAACCCCGCAAAAGCGGGGCTTGATCGACCGCCGAGGCGGGCCTGATTGAGGAGCTGCTACTCAGTAGTCGAAGTCGCCACCGCCCATGCCACCGCCGGCTGGTGCGGCGTCCTTTTTCTCGGGCATGTCAGCAACGATGCATTCCGTGGTTAGCACCATGCCTGCGATTGAAGCAGCGTTCTGCAGACCAGAACGAGTCACTTTGGCGGGGTCAACAATGCCGGCTGCCAGCATGTCGACGTAGTCACCGTTGGCAGCGTTGTAGCCGTCGTTGAAGGACTTGGCCTTCACATTTTCAGCCACAACAGCACCGTTGACACCTGCGTTCTCCGCGATGCGCATCAGCGGTGCAGTCAGAGCGGCCGCCACAATGTTGGCTCCGATCAGCTCTTCGCCTTCCAGGCTGGTCGAGGCCCACTGCTCGAGTGTGGGAGCCAGGTGAGCCAGCGTGGTGCCGCCACCAGGAACGATGCCCTCTTCAACAGCAGCCTTAGTCGCGTTGATGGCATCCTCAAGACGAAGCTTCTTGTCCTTCATCTCGGTTTCAGTAGCAGCACCCACTTTCACCACGGCAACGCCACCGGCGAGCTTGGCAAGTCGCTCCTGAAGCTTCTCCTTGTCGTAGGTGGACTCGGTTTCGTCCATCTGCTTACGGATCTGCTCACAACGAGCTTTCACGGCCCCGTCGTTGCCTTCAGCCACGACGGTGGTCGAGTCCTTATTGATGGTCACGCGACGGGCAGTGCCCAGCATCTCGATCTTGGCGTTCTCAAGCTTCAGACCAGCGTCTTCGGTGATCAGCTGACCATTGGTCAGCACAGCCATGTCTTCCAACATGGCTTTGCGGCGGTCACCGAAACCAGGTGCCTTAACGGCAGCCACGTTCAGGACACCGCGCAGACGATTGACAACAAGGGTGGCAAGAGCTTCTTTCTCAATGTCCTCAGCGATGATCAGCAGAGGCTTACCAGTACGGGCAATTTGCTCGAGCACTGGCACAAGATCCTGCACAAGGCCGATCTTTTTATCGGTAAGCAGGATGTAGGGCTCGTCGAGGACGGCTTCCATTCGCTCGGTATCAGTGGCGAAGTAGGGAGAGATATATCCCTTGTCAAAGCGCATTCCCTCGGTGACCTCCAGCTCGGTGGTCATCGACTTGCCCTCCTCCAGGGAAATCACGCCTTCCTTACCAACCTTGTCCATGGCATCGGCGATCATCCGACCCACTTCCTCGTCGTTACCGGCGGAAATAGTTCCCACCTGAGCGATGGCATTGCTATCAGCGATCGGCTTGGCGTTTTCTTTGATCTTTTCGACCAGAAAATCGGACGCTTTGTCGATGCCTTTTTTCAAAGTGATGGCATTGGCACCAGCGGCAACGTTGCGCAGGCCGGCCTTAACCATGGCGTGAGCCAGAACGGTCGCAGTCGTCGTGCCGTCACCGGCTGCATCATTGGTTTTGGATGCAGCCTGACGAATCAGGGCAACCCCTGTGTTCTCGATATGGTCCTCGAGTTCGATCTCTTTGGCGATCGTGACGCCGTCATTGATGATCTGGGGAGCACCAAATTTCTTTTCGAGAACAACGTTGCGACCCTTGGGGCCGAGAGTCACCGCAACGGACTCGGCCAGGATGTCGATGCCCTTTTCAAGAGCGCGACGTGCGTTCTCGTTGTAAATGATGCGCTTGGCCATGGGGGCGAAAATTGATGGAAAGGAATAGATGGTTGACTACCGACCTGTCTCAGGCACGGTGCAGTCAAGAGCCGGTCAGTTGACGATGGCGAGAATGTCCTTCTCGGAGAGGAGTACAAACTCATCGCTTCCGAGCTTGATATCGGTGCCTGCGTACTTGCTGTACAGCACCTTGTCGCCGACGCCCACTTCAGGAGACTGGCGGGAACCGTCGTCGTTGTGCTTACCAGGGCCAACCTGAACAACTTCGCCCACCTGAGGCTTTTCCTTGGCGGTGTCGGGAAGCAGGATGCCGCCGGAGGTTTTCTCCTCGGATTCTGAGACCTTGACGAAAACGCGATCGCCGAGGGGCTTAACAGTGGAGACGCTGAGAGAAACAGCTGCCATGGGTTCTTGCAGGAGCAGGGACAGTGCGCCGAAGCGCCGATGCGACTCGAGCTGGCACTCAAGGTCGTCGAGTGCCAACCTATGTCCGGGTTCTGCACTTCGGCCACAGGACAAGCGTGCGGGTGACCGAACCACTCGCCCGTCCCTCGCGACGGTGGTATCGTTTCCCCGCTCAGGAGTGGATTGCTTTAGACGCTTCCCTCTCACACCCCCTTACTTATGGCTGCTGCTGCTCCCGCCTCCGCCGGTACCAAGGGCGTTGTCCGCCAGGTGATTGGCCCGGTTCTGGACGTGGAATTTCCCGCCGGCAAGCTGCCCAAAATTCTCAACGCTCTCCGCGTCGAAGGCACCAACACCGCCGGACAGGTGGTCGCCCTCACCGCTGAAGTTCAACAGCTGCTGGGTGATCACCGAGTTCGCGCCGTCGCAATGAGTGCCACTGATGGCCTTGTCCGTGGTATGCAAGCCCTCGACACCGGTGCACCTATCTCTGTGCCCGTTGGCGAAGGAACCCTTGGTCGCATCTTCAATGTGCTCGGTGAGCCTGTCGATGAACAGGGACCCGTAAAATCCGACGCGACAGCCCCTATCCACCGTTCAGCACCCAAACTGACTGAACTGGAAACAAAGCCGAAAGTCTTTGAGACCGGCATCAAAGTGATCGACCTCCTGGCTCCTTATCGCCAAGGAGGAAAAGTTGGTCTGTTCGGTGGTGCCGGTGTTGGCAAGACCGTGCTGATCCAGGAGCTGATCAACAACATCGCCAAGGAACACGGAGGTGTTTCCGTGTTCGGTGGTGTGGGCGAACGCACCCGTGAGGGAAATGACCTCTACGAGGAATTCAAGGATTCAGGCGTGATCAACGCTGATGACCTCTCCAAGTCGAAGGTGGCTCTCTGCTACGGCCAGATGAACGAGCCCCCCGGTGCTCGCATGCGTGTTGGCCTCTCGGCACTTACGATGGCTGAGCACTTTCGTGACGTGAACAAGCAGGACGTGCTGCTGTTCATCGACAACATCTTTCGTTTCGTTCAGGCAGGCTCAGAGGTGTCCGCGCTTCTCGGACGCATGCCATCAGCTGTTGGCTACCAGCCGACCCTCGGAACTGATGTGGGTGAACTTCAGGAGCGGATCACCTCCACACTCGAAGGATCCATCACTTCGATCCAGGCTGTCTATGTCCCTGCTGATGACCTGACTGACCCGGCTCCCGCGACGACCTTCGCTCACCTCGATGCCACGACGGTGCTGAACCGAGGACTCGCATCCAAGGGCATTTACCCAGCAGTGGATCCACTCGACTCCACCAGCACCATGCTTCAGCCCGCTGTTGTGGGTGACGAGCATTACCGCACAGCTCGCACTGTTCAGTCCACGCTTCAGCGTTACAAGGAACTGCAAGACATCATCGCGATTCTCGGTCTCGACGAACTCTCCGAAGACGATCGTCGCACCGTTGACCGTGCCCGCAAGATCGAGAAGTTCCTCTCTCAGCCTTTCTTCGTGGCTGAGATCTTCACTGGCATGTCTGGCAAATACGTGAAGCTTGAAGAAACCATCAGTGGTTTCAACCAGATTCTTGCTGGAGAACTGGATCACCTTCCCGAACAGGCCTTCTACCTCGTTGGCAACATCGACGAAGTCAAGGCCAAGGCCGCGAAGATGGCCGAAGAAGCCAAGTAATTGGAGCAGGGGCATGAGATTCATGCCCCTTTTCCTTTCACTTTGCTCCCACGCTTTTAACCCAAACACTTCATATCCATGTCCCTTACCCTCCGCGTGCTGGCACCAGACCAGAGCGTGTTCGATGGCTCTGCTGATGAGGTAATCCTCCCGAGCACCACTGGACAGCTGGGCATTCTTCCCGGCCACGTTTCACTTCTGGCAGCACTCGATGTCGGCGTTTTGCGAGTACGCGCAGATGGAGACTGGAAATCCATCGCCTTGATGGGTGGGTTTGCCGAGGTGGAAGCCGATGACGTCACCGTGTTGGTGAACTCCGCTGAGCTGGGAAGCTCCATTGATGGCAGTTCTGCTGAAAGCGAACTGCAGGCGGCACGCAATGCCGTAAGCAAAATGGAAGGCCAGCCAACCTCTCCTGAAAAAGTGAAGGCCCAACAGAGCCTTAACCGAGCAAGAGCACGCGCCCAGGCGGCCATCAATTAAAACTGATCATCCCCTTGGCAGCTTGACTGCCAAGGGGATGATCAGACCAAGAAGATTAAAGCTTTGATCTGAAGGCTCCCTTCAGTGATTGAATTAATATCCATCTCCAACCAAATCAATCCAACTCAAATAATTCATCGTTTGAGCCTTAATCCGAAGACTCATACCTGCTGATTGACACTTATTCCATTCAGGAATGCAGCAGGATCGATAGCGATATTTTCTGGAGATCTAACCTCGAAATGCAGGTGAGGGCCTGTGCTGCGCCCTGTGTTACCCATACGGGCAATCAGATCACCCCGACTGACACTCTCACCGACTCGAACAAGAATTTCATTGCAATGCGCATATCGCGTCTTGTAACCATCAGGGTGCTGAATTTCAATCATCAATCCATAAGCACCGAGGTAATCCGCGAACACGACCTCTCCATGCCGTGAGGCCTGAATAGCTGTTCCAACGTGATTAGCAATATCAATACCCGAATGATGCCGCGACCAACGTGGCCCAAAACCCGAGGTAAAAACGCCTGAAGCGGGCAAAGAATAGGCCTTCAGCGACAACTGATTGAGATAGTCGGCGAAAGATGCAAACGAACAGACTTGAGCACGAGAATCGGATGCCTTATCAAAGCTCTCGACAGACCATGCAGCTGTGGGGGCCGAGACCGAATCAATCGCAGCAACAGAAGACTCCTGCAAACAATGCTGATCAAACAACGTGACCATGGATCGCTTGTTCAACAGTGGCTGAGAAGCCTGAAAAACATTTTTTTGATGCTTGCCGAGAAGGCCTCGCGCCTCAGATTTCTGAATTTTGAACGGATCAAGGTCATTCAAAATCTCCACAGTCGATGTGGTTGCAAACGTCGCAGAAGAGAGGCCAAGAGCGAACAGAGGTGCGAAAGAAATCAATCCATTAAAAATATTCCGTGAGATTGTAACAGATCATTGCGAATCCCAGGCAATCAAAGTGTCTGGACTTGGAGATCAATCTCAACCTCAAAACATCAAGCAATCCTCCTGATGAATGGTCGCATCAAGACCCACTCATCGAAGACCCATCTTTAGCTAGCAGATTGCTCGAGGTTGCCGGCAAAAGGGGCAGTGCATAGCCGCACACAATCAATCCAAATCTGCGTCGAGCAGACATTCCGAACAATCCAATCACCGAGGCAATAACTTCGAGAATTCGACTGAAAAGCGATTTTTAGACATAAAAAAGCAGGCAATTATTTGCCTGCCAAGATTAACCAAATACTGATTAATTCGTATCAAGCGGTACCGCAGAAGGTCACGTCGGGGAATTTGAGCTTGGCATCATCCAAACTCTTGCCCTTGCCCTCTTCCTGCCAATAATTGATTACTTCAGTGGCTTTGTTCAAAACCTCAACACGTTCGTTATCGGTAATCCAGGACTTACCTTCGAGCTCACCCTTGAGAGTTTCCCAGGCATCCTCACGAGGCCAGAAGAAGTAGGCCGTCAAAGGGCTAGGACCACCACCAACAATTTGATCAACGGCAAGCGCCACGTTGTCGGGCAACCAGAGAATCTTCAGGAGGAAGCGTCCTTCATCGGCTTTCGGTGTATATCCAGATGGCACACCATCGGCATCGATCGTGGCTGATGCCAGTGCAGCGCTACCACCACGCATCACCGGACGACCTTCCTTCGGATCCTGCTGCTGCTCGGCCTCTGCGGTCTTAGGAGTCTCCGTACTCTGAGAAGCCTCTGTGCTCTGAGAAGCCTGATCAGCGGCTGCTGCCTCTGTGGCGACCTCTTGGTCGACGGCAGCGCCTTCGGTAACCGTCATGGTGTCAGCGCTCAAAAGTCAAGGACAAAGAACTAACCTACCAGCCTTCAAAACCCTTCCTCCTGGACCGGCACACATCCACCAGCCAGCTTCTGCTGTTCGACATCGACGGAGTGATCCGTGATGTGTCTGGCAGTTATCGCAGAGCCCTCCAGGCAACCGTGGAGCACTACAGCGGCTGGCTGCCGAAGCCATCCCGCATCGACGCCCTCAAGGGCGAAGGACGCTGGAACAACGACTGGGACGCAAGTCTCGAGCTGCTGCGCAGGCATGGCGCATCCCTGCCAGCCAAGCAAGACCTGATCGATGTCTTCAGCAACTTCTATTTCGGCGGTGATCCCGATGGCGATCCAGGCGCATGGACCGGGTACATCAGTGATGAACCCTTGCTCGTGAAACGGGACTTTTTTACCGCGCTGGATCAGAACGGTTGGCGTTGGGGGTTCGTGAGTGGCGCGGAACCTCCATCCGCACGGTTCGTGCTGCAACAGCGACTGGGACTGGTCAATCCCCCTCTGATCGCCATGGGCGATGCCCCTGACAAGCCTGACCCCACTGGTCTTGTGCAACTCAGCGACAGCCTTTTGCCCCATCGCAGTGGGGGTGTCGTCGCCTATCTGGGTGACACGGTTGCCGATGTCCAGACTGTTCTCAACGCCAAGTCCCAACGCCCCGATCGGCATTGGATCAGTCTCGCGGTGTCGCCACCGCATCTTCTGCCCGGCAGCAAGGAGCGAAGCGCCTATGAGCAGCAGCTGAGTGCAGCCGGTGCAGATCTGATCCTTGCCAGTACTGAAGCTGCCATCCAATGGTCAATGGGCAGCAAAGGGTCTGAGAGTCAGAGCCACTCAACAGCCGTTCGCTGACGCGGCTGAATCGCTTAGCGCTCCATGTCTGCCACGGCTTTGAGAGCTCCGGCAGTGAGCACCTCATGACCGCAAGGGACTTCGGCAAGGTCCCTAACCGCGACATCGTCCTCGATGCGGATACCAATGCCCTTCCAGCGCTCATCAATCGCTGGCTGTCCCTCGGGAACTGCAAGCCGGTCACTGACGTAAAGACCAGGTTCCACCGTCAGCACAATGCCGGGTTCCAACTCCACGTGATGCTCGCCAAGCCGATAAGCACCCACGTCATGAACATCCAAACCCAGCCAGTGACCGGTTCGGTGCATATACAGATGGCGATAGCTGCCCTGCTCAATCAGACCATCCACATCTCCCTTCAGTAGGCCCAGATCCACAAGGCCCTCCACCAGAACATGCACAGCCGTGTCATGAACGTCCTCAGCGGTATGACCAGGCTTGACTCGGCCAATCGCCGCTTCCTGTGCCGCCAGTACCAGGGAATAAAGCTCCCGCTGCTCCCCACTGAAACGACCGCTCACCGGAAAGGTCCGCGTGATGTCCCCGTTGTAGTAATCACGAAGTGAGCAACCGGCATCGATCAGCAGCAGATCTCCGTCTTGAAGCACGGCGCTGTTGTCGATGTAATGCAGCACACAGGCATTGTCTCCACCGGCAACGATCGAGCCGTAAGCGGCTCCACGGGCTCCTAATTCAAGGAAATGCTGTTCGATCAGAGCCTGGATCTGTCGCTCGTTCATCCCAGGGCGCACCGCAGCCCTGGCCAGCTCATGGGCCGAGGCTGAGATCCGCCCGGCTTCACGGAGACGTTCCAGTTCAGCGGGTTGCTTCCGTAGGCGCATCCGATGCAGCAGCGGGCAGGGCGCAAGCAGCGCCAGTGCAGCACTGCCGGTGCGCGATGCCCGATCTAGTTGCGCACCCCAAGAACGCAACACCAGAGGTTCGATCAATGGATGACTTCCGACACGAAAAGCGATGCCCTCCGCACCATCCAGATACCTCGGCAGCAGGGCATCGAGCTCCACGCGCGGATGGGAGAGATCGGCACCGAAACGCTCCACAGCACCCTCACAACCCCAGCGGCGACCGGTCCAGACCTCAGCAGCTGGCTCGCGGGGATTCACGAAGAGCACAAACCGTTCACCCTCAGGCCGATGTGGCAGAAACAGGGCAACGGCATCGGGCTCATCAAACCCGGTCAGGTACCAGAAATCACTGTTTTGGCGGAAGGGCCACTCCGTATCCGCGTGGTGCGTCACCAGGGTCGCCGCTGGGATCACTGCAGCGGCCCCGCCCAGTTCAGCCATGAACCGCTCGCGGCGATCCGCAAACACCTGAGCATCAAGAACAGAGGCGAGATCAGCCACGGCAGAGACAGAGCACCGGAGAAACGTCAGGATGGCAGTCAAAGCGCCCGCGCATGACCTCCGACCTGCTGATCCTTCTCTTGTTGGTGGTTGTGGTACTGACCGGATCCGCCCTCTGTTCCGGAGTGGAAGCCGCGCTGCTCACCGTGAATCCGGTGCGAGTGCATGAACTTGCAGCCCGGCCGAAGCCTGTGGCCGGAGCTCGCAGGCTGGCCCAACTGCGGCTGCGCCTGGGTAGAACCCTGTCGGTGCTGGCAATTACCAATAACGGCTTCAACATCTTCGGAAGCCTGATGCTCGGTGGTTACGCCTCCTGGGTGTTCACGGAACAAATGGACGCGGGGAATGGAGCGTTGGCCCTGTTTTCGGTCAGCCTCACGGTTCTGGTGATCCTGCTCGGGGAGATCCTGCCCAAGGCGATCGGCAGCCGCCTGGCATTGCCGGTCTCCCTGGCGAGCGCTCCGGTTCTGCACTGGCTCGGCGTGATCATGCGACCGCTCGTGCTGCTGCTGGAGCGACTGCTTCCTGCGATCACAGAAGAGAGTGAGATCAGCACGGATGAGGAAGAGATCCGGTCGCTGGCAAAACTGGGATCCCAGAAAGGGCAGATCGAGGCCGATGAAGCCGCCATGATCTCCAAGGTCTTTCTGCTCAACGACCTCACCGCACGTGATCTGATGACACCGCGGGTGGCGGCTCCAACACTGGATGGGGCCTGCAATATCGAAAAGTTGCGTGTCGAACTCCTCGACAACGAAGCGCAGTGGTGGGTGGTGCTGGGAGATGCAGTGGATAAGGTGCTCGGCGTCGCCAACCGTGACCGTCTGCTGAGCGCCCTGGTGCGCAACAAAGGACACCTCACTCCCGCTGATCTCAGTGAACCGGCGGAGTTCGTTCCCGAAATGATCCGAGCCGACCGTCTGCTCACCGGCTTCCACCGCGACAAGAGCGGCGTGAGAGTCGTGGTGGATGAATTCGGTGGCTTCGTTGGCGTGATTGGCCCGGAAGCCGTTCTGGCCGTGCTGGCCGGCTGGTGGAGAAAGACCTCAGGAGAGGCAGCTCCATGAGTTCCATGAAGGAGGGCTGTCGAGATCTGCTGCAAGGTTGGCGAGACAAGCTGGAACTGAATCAGCGGGAACAGAGACTTCTGGTCGGTGCGCTGCAGCTTCTGGATTGCCAGCTGGATCGCCTGGAGCAAAACAGGCTTCGAATCTCGGTGTTCGGCCGGGTCGGCGTCGGCAAGTCCAGCCTGGTGAATGCTCTGGTTGGCCAGCAGCTGATGGCCACTGATGTGGCCCACGGCTGCACACGTCAGCAACAGGCCGTGGCCTGGCCAAGACCTATTCCAGGACTGCAGACAGTGGAACTGGTTGACACCCCTGGCATCGACGAGGTGGACGGTCCTGCTCGGGCACGACTCGCGGCCAGGGTGGCCCTGCATGCCGATCTGGTGCTTCTTGTGCTGGATGCCGACATCACGCGGGTGGAACTGGAGGCCCTGGACACGCTGCAAACCATGGGCAAGCCGGTGCTGACTGTGCTGAACCGCAGCGACTGCTGGCCAGAGGATCAACTGCCGGATCTGCTGCGCAGCATCCACAGCCGACTCCGTGCAGGACTACCGGCTCCGCTGGCGGTATCAGCAGCACCGCGCCGAGCTGTTCAACTGAGCGATGGCCGAATCCGCAGCCGCGAACAACCGGCCAATGTGGAAGCACTCGCGATCGGTCTCAGCCGTCTGTTGAAACAACACGGCCAGAGCCTGCTGTTGCTCAACAGCCTGAGGCAGGCCAAACGAATTCAGCAGCAGTTAGAGACAGGGAGGTTGCAACGTCGTCGGAAAGAAGCCCAGGGGCTGATCGGGCGCTACGCCGCACTCAAGGCCACCGGCGTCGCTGCCAACCCGCTGCTGCTTTTGGATCTAGCTGGGGGGTTCGCCTGTGATGCAGCCCTTGTCCGTCAGCTTTGCTCTCTGTATGGCCTTCCTCTTGGAGGACCAGCGGCCCGCAAATTGATCCGCCAGCTGACTGGACAGAACGCTCTGCTGGGGGGAGCACAACTGGGACTCCAGGTGGCTTTGGGCTCGTTGCGCCAGCTGCTGCTGCTGGCCGCACCCTTCAGTGCTGGCCTGACACTGGCCCCTGCCGCACCAGTGGCCCTGGCCCAGGCGGCACTTGCCGTTCATACGACGCGGCGCACCGGTCGGATGACGGCACGCTGGCTGCTGGAGGAACGGGGGCGGGGTCGACGACTTCAGCCAAGCCCAGCCACTCTGATGCGGCGGCTGGCGCAGTCAGATCACGGCATCGTTGAGCTGATGCAAGAGTGGCCGCAGCCACAGACACGTCCACCGCTGCCCTCGTTGTTGCCCTGAACATGTTGTTGCCCTGACCATGGCGAAAACAGCCAGGGCTGAGATCGCACTGCTCGGGACCAGTGCCGACCCTCCGACCGTGGGGCATCAGGCGCTGCTGGAAGGACTATTAACCAAGTTTGACCGAGTTGCCACATGGGCCAGTGACAACCCGATGAAACGCCATGACGCAGATCTTGAGCAGCGTTGTGAACTGCTGAAAACCCTCGTCGAATCGATCGCCAGTCCCCGGCTGCAACTGGTCCAGGGTCTGAGCAGCCCCTTTGCAGTCATCACATTGGAACGGGCCATCGAACGTTGGCCTGACCACTGCCTTTATTTCGTTGTGGGAAGCGATCTCGCTCAGCAGATCCCAGCCTGGAAAGAATCCAAGCGCTTGATGCAGCAATGCAATCTCGGCATCGTGCCCCGTGAGGGATGGCCCCTGGAGCCGTGCACTCTGGAGACCCTTCACCGGCTGGGAGCCTCTGCGCGGGTGCTGCCTCTGGGCATTCCCGCTGCTGCCAGTTCACAGGTCAAAGAGAAACAGAAACGGCAGCAGGTACCTGAATGCCTCTGGCCGCTGCTGCTGAAGCACAATCTTTATGGATTCAATGCCCCCAACGCCTGAGTGCCGATGCGTGTTGCCCTGGCCCAGATCAATCCAGTTGTGGGCGACCTACTGGGCAATGCCTCCCGCATTCTGAAAGCCCTCGACAGCCTGATCGAGACCACCGGCACCAAACCGGACCTGCTGGTGACGCCCGAACTATCGCTCTGGGGTTACCCGCCAAGAGATCTGCTGTTCAGCCCCACGCACCTGCAACGGCAACGGGAGGCCATCGACACTCTCCGCAGTGGCCTAGCCGCCCGTCAGTCAGAGATCGCTCTTCTGGTTGGAGTCGCTGATCCAGCAGACGATGCCTTGCATCCTGCGCTGTTCAATGCCGTCACCCTCGTTCAAGTCGACGGCGATCGCGTTGTGGCCCGCAAGCAACTGCTGCCCAGTTACGACGTCTTTGACGAAACGCGTTATTTCAGGCCGAGTCATGGAGCAGGGCTGATCACCCTGAGCAGCGGAAGCCGCGACTGGCGACTGGGGATCAGCATCTGCGAAGACCTGTGGGTGGACCCAGAGCTTCATGGTCGTCGCCTGGTGGGACCAGACCCTGTGGCCGATCTGATCCCCGAGCAGATCGATGCACTCATCAACTGCTCAGCCTCCCCCTTTGGCCGCCGAAAAGCTGGTCTGCGGCGGCAGCTGGCCGCACGTGCGGCGCAGCGCCTTGGCTGCCCTGTGGTTTACGTCAACCAGGTGGGAGGGAATGACGAACTGGTGTTCGACGGCGCCAGCTTCGTGATGGGCAACAGCTGCGAAACACCGCTTCTGCAGCTTCCGGACTGCCGTGAAGCGATACAGATCTGGAATGCCGCAGACAGGGCACCGTCGGCAAGCCATGAATCGGCCACGACTCAGCGGATCCAGACCGAGCAGCAGGAGATGGAAGCGCTGTTCCGCACTCTGGTGACTGGAGTGAAGGACTATGCCGGCAAATGTGGCTTCCATAGAGTCCTGCTGGGTCTGAGCGGAGGTATTGACTCTGCGCTCGTGGCTGTGATCGCTGCCGCGGCCATCGGATCCAATCAGGTGCAAACCCTGCTGATGCCGTCCCCGTGGAGTTCGGAAGGGTCACTCAGGGATGCTCTCAACCTTGCGGACCGACTGGGAATGACCCACACCATCGTTCCGATTGAGAACTTGATGGACGGTTTCCAGGCGACCTTGACCCCGGCCCTCGAGAGCGCTCCCTCAGGGGTGACAGCCGAAAATCTGCAGTCGCGCATCCGCGGCACTCTGCTGATGGCCATGGCCAATCAGCAGGGACAGCTGCTACTCACCACGGGGAACAAGTCGGAGCTCGCGGTGGGCTACTGCACCCTCTATGGCGATATGAACGGCGGCCTGGCCGTGATCGGTGATCTTTACAAATCAACCGTGTTTGCCTTGTGCCAATGGATCGACAGCAGCGAGGCACGCTTATGCCGCAAGGAACTGGCCCTCCCGAGCGAGGGAGCGCTGATCGGCAGCGCAATCCTCGAGAAACCTCCCAGTGCCGAATTACGTCCTGATCAGAAAGACAGTGACTCACTCCCGGACTACAGCCGGCTTGACCCTTTACTGATCGACATGATCGAACACCGCCTCAGCGGGCAGCAGCTGACGGCTGCTGGCCACGATCCTGCGGAGGTGCAACGGATCGAACGCCTGTTCCGGAGGGCTGAGTTCAAGCGCAGACAGGCAGCGCCGTTGCTGAAGGTGAGTGCCCAGGCATTCGGCAGTGGCTGGCGGCTGCCGATCGCCGCCGTCTGAGCCACATTGAAGAGACGACTCCGTCCTCCATGGCCCATTCCGTTCTGACGGCCCCGATGGCCAGTATTGGTGTCCCCACTGAGATCAAGGCCGATGAGCAGCGTGTGGCGCTCACCCCTGATGCAGTCCGAGAACTGGTAACCCAAGGTCTTGAGGTGAGGATTCAAAACGGAGCCGGGGCCGGTGCAGGCATCAGTGACGACGCCTTCGCAGCGGCAGGAGCCAGGCTTGTGAACCGCGAGGAAGCCTGGGCCGCTCACCTGGTGGTGAAGGTGAAGGAGCCACAGCCGGAGGAGTTCGGCCTTCTGCGGGACGACATGGTGCTGTTCACCTACCTGCATCTGGCGGCTTACAGCCAGGTAGGAGAGGCCCTTCTGGATGCCGGCACAACAGGAGTGGCCTACGAAACGGTGCAAATGGAGAACGGAAGCCTGCCGTTACTAGCCCCGATGAGCGAAATCGCAGGACGACTCGCAGCACAGGTGGGAGCCAGACTTCTGGAACGCCCCAATGGCGGACGCGGAGTCTTAATTGGTGGTTGCACCGGCGTGCGTCCGGCCCGCGTTGTGGTGCTGGGAGCCGGCACGGTGGGCTGGAATGCGGCACGACTCGCTGCCGCGATGGATGCCGAGGTGCTGCTTCTGGATCGCTCCCCCGAGCGATTGCGCAGCCTTGAAGCAGAACGTCGTGGGCGACTGATCAGCATGGTGAGCAGTCGCGGACTGCTGGAGCGTCTGGTTCCAACCGCGGATCTGCTGATTGGCGCCGTGCTGACGCCCGGTGGCCGAGCACCGACGTTGGTGGATGAGGAGATGGTGAAGCAGATGACGCCTGGATCTGCGATCGTCGATGTCGCCATTGACCAGGGGGGCTGTGTGGCCACAAGCCGTGAGACCACGCACACCGATCCAACGTTGTTCATCCATGGCGTGCAGCACTACTCAGTTGGCAATATGCCTGGAGCGGTGCCCTTCACCTCCACTGAAGCTCTGGTGAGCGTGACCTTGCCCTACATCCTCGGAATCGCAGGCCGAGGCCTCGAGGAGGCCGTCACCGAGCGTCCGGAGCTGCTTTCGGGGCTGAACACCGTCAAGGGAGCGGTCTGTCATCCAGGAGTCGCCAAAGCCCTGGGGGTTTCACCGCGGCACCCGATGGCCTGCCTGCGCTAACTGCTCAATCCAGCGGGCGGACATAAAGCCATTCGCCTGTTGCTTGACCATCACGCCTGCGAAACAGAGAGTTTTCCCTCAACACCTGCCGTGATCCACCGGCGCTAAAGACGGCCTCGAAACAAACGGTCCCTTCCAGATCATCCGAGCCACCGTCATTGGTAGCCAGCACTTTGAGGCCATGCCATCGGGTCTGCCGGCAGCTGACACGCAGCTCATGCCGTCTCTCAGCAGATGTCCCAGCCGCATCTGGGTGGGTGACGATCAGATACTCCACCTGCGCGAGTGCGTACGCGGAGTAGCGAGATCGCATCAATTGTTCCGCAGTCACCGCCCGTCGTCTTCCTGCGTGCAGCGGACCGCAGCACTGATCCAGCTTGCAGTCGCTGCCACATGGACATGGCCCCGTTAGCGACTTGGCAAAGCCCGATGCCATTAATTCAGCTCCCGCAAAGCAGAAAAAGGACGCACAAGAGATGGGATGGCGATGCCCTCACGCAGGGCGACCAACAAGCCAGCTGCTTCGGCGTAAGAGGCGGCCTTCAGCGCTTGATGCCCCACACCAAGGGACTCCGCAGTCACCGCCAACATGCCTGGATTGCTGACTGTGATGACTGGAACATCCCGTTCCAGGCAAGCAATCACAGCCTCCCCTCCCAACGCACCATCGGGCACCACAACGGCACCCAACTGGTCAGCAACGAGATCATCCGGCGCGATCGAACAGCCTGAGGAGAGATCCAGCAGATCAGGAGCCCGACTGAGCCCAACCAGCACACAGGCGAGAAATGTGTAGCCCAGCTCCTCGCCGGCAGCGCGGGGGTCAAGGTCAACGTCAAGGGGCAAAGCATCCAGCGCTGGAGCATGGGCGCAGGGAATCTGCAAATGCCGGACCAGCAGATGACTGATCACTGCTTCAGCTCCAGCGAGAACATCCACTCCCCTGCCGTGGCGGTAAGCAGTCAACGCCTCACTGGTGTGATCGTCAGGGAAACGCGCCACCACAGCAATGGCGGTTGACCCTGCTGCCTTGAGGCGGTCTGCCGCTCTCAGAAGCGCATCTGGACGATCCAAGGTGCCCCAACTTGTGCCGCTGTCGCCAGCAGCTAGGTGCACACCCAGAGGCTCATCGGTACTGATCACCGCATTGATATCAAGGCCAAGACTGGCCCTGCAGCCCTCCGCGACCTGACGATGTCGCAGCACCAGATCAGGTTCAATGCCTACGTCCAGCAACAGCCCGATGCGCTGACTGCGCCTGGGGCGCAGACCCCAGTCAGCCGAGGCAAAACGATCAAGTCCATAACCCTCGACATAGTGAATGCGCGGATCCCGCCAATACAGCGAAGCTCCATTGATCACATTCGGATGGGTGATCAGACAACCGCTGGCCGCTGCCAGCAGACGGGCACTCGGCAGGGCATCACCAGCAAACCCACCGATCTCACAGCCGATGCCAGTCGGCACGACCATCAACGTGGGCAGCGGTGCCACGGACAGCGTCATGAGTGGATCAGCACGGCTTCGACCTCAAGCGCAGTCCGGGATGTCTCAGGGGAACGATCGATAGAGGTGATAGCCCAGCGCAGAGGCTCACCCTCGCGACGCAGTTGCTCAAGGACCCAAGAACGCAAGCCGTTCGCGGGGAGTGACTCGGGACTGGTCAGCGACATCCTCCTGAACATGAGCTTCACAGAAAATGATTCAAACCGCAGACTCCTGATTTTCGCGGATAGCAATGCAAAAAGCTTGCCAAGAGTCAGAGTATTAAGCGGGCCGCACCAATAAGCCACGACCGAACATTCAATCAACTAAAAACCAATCCCTGAGAAAGATCTAAAGATCGTATTCTCGGCTAGAAGAATCATCTACATCGACAAAAATCTGAATCGAGGCCATCATCACTGCAATCAAGCGCCTAACAAAGCCCAGTCTTGGTGCTTTAAAAACGACGACTTCCAGGAGAGTAAAACACCAGCAGGAAGCCTCTGGAGAGTCTGGTCAAGAGACGCGAAAAGCTTATACCAAGCAGCAAATAGACTACTTTTGCCGAAACACTAATTCCCTAGGTCTTAACCAATCTGATCTAATAAGAGCAATGCAAGCCATCGAAATCAATCACGTTTGGTACTGGCCAAACTGAGCCTGATAAAGCACATCCTCCTGACCTGCAGCTGCGATGAGATCAGAACGTGGAAACGACACACAGAGAAGAGCGAAGCCCTCATTGCGTAGATCCTCCTTGACACCCATCGCGTCAGGCTGGTTGACATCTCCTTCTTGAATGCGTGCAGCACAGGTGGTGCAAACTCCCGCGCAGCAGGAGCTTGGCACTGGCACACCAGCCTCTTCCGCAGCGGACAAAACGGTCTGATTATCTCGGCACTGGAAATGATGTTTCTGGCCATCAAGCTCAATTGTGATGGCATAAACAGCTGGAGTGGTGTCGCTCATCTGTCCTGGAATGCTTCCATTGAGGGCCTCTTCTCAGCGTAGAGGCTGCTTGAATTCACTTCAGCATCACTCCATCGAACCGGTCCAAAAAAAAGCCGACCTCACGGCCGGCTGACAAATGCAAACTGGTTGGGAATCAGGCCAATCTGCGGATCAGGCCATTGCAGCGGCGCCACCCACAACCTCAAGAATTTCCTGAGTAATAGCCGCCTGACGAGCCTTGTTGTAATCAAGGGTGAGCGTCTTAGCCAGAGCCTTGGCGTTGTCGCTGGCATTGTTCATCGCCATCATTCGGCTTGCCAGCTCAGAGGCCGCAGCTTCCTGAAGAGACCTCAGCAGCTGGTTCTGCAGGTAAAGGGGCAGAAGGGCATTGAGGAGCTGGTCAGGGCTCTGCTCAAACACAATGTCAGAAGGTAATTGAGGCTGAGTATTGGTCGGACCTGCGCCCGACTCAACCCGGAGCTCTCCGTCTTTGGTCGTGAGGCGGAAGATCTCGTCATCAGCCTCTGCAATCCCTTGAGGATCAAGGGGAAGCAGAGTCTGAACAACAGGATTGCAACTCACCAGGTTGATGAACTTGGTGTAGATGATCTCAACACGATCGGTGCTCTCGGAAAGAAACTCCGCGAACACTTCATTGGCGATTGATCCTGCTTCATCAGCTGTCGGAACCTGTTCAAGGCCAGTGAAGGTGGCCTGGATGGGGTAACTCCGATTCGTGAAGTAACTGATGGCTTTCCGACCAATCAGAACTAAATCAACCTTGTATCCCTTGCCCTGAAGCTCAGCAAAACGCATCTCGGTGCGTTTGATGATGTTGGCGTTGTAGCCGCCACAGAGACCGCGGTCACCGGTGACAGCAACAAGGGTGATGGCCTCGACATTGCGCTGCTCGAGCAGGGGAGCATCCGCATCTTCGAAACGCATGCGTGCTTGGAGGTTTTCAAGCAGTCGTGCGAGCCGATCAGCGAATGGACGACTGCGCAGGACCTGTTCCTGCGCACGCCGCACCTTGGCCGCAGCCACGAGGCGCATGGCCTCGGTGATCTTGCGGGTGTTCTTGACAGATTTGATCCGATCTCGGATCTCCTTCAGATTTGCCATGTCTCAGGGCCTCAGTTGGCGGAAGCCAACATGGTGGAGGTGACTTCGGAAATGGCCTCCTTGAGCATGGTTTCTGACTCAGGGCTGAGCACCTTCTCGTCCTGAACCTGCTTAATGAACTCAGGCTTGTTGCTTTTCAGGTACTCGCGAAGCTCCCGGGAGAATTGGACCACTTGATCCTCGGGCACATCATCAATCAGACCCTTGACGCCGGCGTAAACAATGGCGACCTGCTCAGCCAGGATCAGTGGACTGAATTGAGGCTGCTTGAGAAGCTCACGCAGACGCTTGCCGCGTCCGAGCTGTTTCTGTGTTGCCGCATCAAGATCGGAAGCGAACTGCGAGAAGGCAGCCAGTTCGTCGAACTGAGCGAGCTCCAACTTCAGGGTGCCGGCGATTTTCTTGATAGCCTTGGTTTGGGCAGCACCGCCAACCCTGCTCACTGAGATACCCACGTTGATGGCAGGACGCAGACCCGAATTGAAGAGATCGGAACTGAGGAACACCTGTCCGTCGGTGATCGAAATCACGTTGGTGGGGATGTAGGCGGAGACATCACCCGCCTGGGTCTCAATAATCGGCAGAGCCGTCATGGAACCCTTGCCCATCGCATCGGACAACTTGGCAGCTCGCTCGAGCAAACGGCTGTGGCAATAGAACACGTCGCCGGGGTAAGCCTCACGTCCGGGCGGACGACGGAGCAGCAGCGACATTTGGCGGTAAGCCTGGGCTTGCTTGGAGAGATCGTCGTAAATGACCAGGGTGGCCTTGCCCTTGTACATGAAGGCTTCAGCGATCGAAGCACCCGTGTAAGGAGCGAGATACTGCAGCGCGGCGGGGTCAGAGGCGTTAGCAGCAACAATCACCGTGTAATCCAGTGCGCCGCGCTCTCGCAGGACTTCCGTTACCTGGGCAACGTTTGCAGCTTTCTGACCAATGGCGACATACACACAAATCACGTCCTGATCAGCCTGATTCAGGATGGTGTCGATCGCTATAGCTGATTTACCGGTCTGACGGTCACCAATGATCAGCTCACGCTGGCCACGACCGATGGGAATCATCGCGTCGATCGCGGTGATTCCGGTCTGCATGGGTTCATGCACCGACTTGCGCTGAATGATGCCGGGAGCGGGAGACTCAATCAGACGGGTCTCATTTGTAGCGAGATCACCTTTGCCGTCGAGGGGAGCTCCCAGGGAATTGACGACCCTGCCCAACAGAGCGTCGCCAACAGGGACCGAAGCGATCTTGCCGGTCGCACGGACGGTGCTGCCTTCCTGAATGCCGAGGCCTTCACCCATCAGCACGGCGCCGACATTGTCGTCCTCAAGATTGAGGGCAATGCCTTCAGTGCCATCTTCGAACTCAATGAGTTCGCCAGCCATCACTTCTTGGAGGCCATAAACGCGGGCGATGCCATCACCCACCTGCAGGACAGAACCAACGTTGCTGACAGAAACAGACTTGTCGTAGTCCTCGATCTGCTGTTTGAGAATCGCGCTGATCTCGTCGGGACGGATGGAAACCATGGCTGGTAAACCCTTTGACGGGGAATAAGTGAAAAATCTGAAGGGTGAAGAAAAAAACGATCAGCCCGCTTTAGCAAGCGAGAGACCGAGTCGCCTGACTTGGCCAGAAAGGCTAGCGTCGATGACCTGAGAGCCCACATTGATGACGAATCCACCAATCAAGCTCGGATCGATGGTGAGATCAATTTCAACGGACCCGCTGCCAACCATGGACTGAACCTTGGCGGTCAGAGATGCCTTCTGGGTATCAGTCAGGGCCTGAGCCGAGCGGACATGCGCCAGAGAGATCTTGCGGGATTCGCGGTAAAGCTCGAGATACCGACCCAGTACGGCATCAAAAGCAGTGAGGCGGTAACGATCGGCTAGCACCTTGAGCAGATTCATCAATGAAGGTTGAATCTGCTGACTCAGAAGCTGCTCGAGGGCTTTCTTCTTGGCCAGCGGCTCAAGCACCGGGGAGGTCATGGCATCACGCAGTGGCTCACTGCTATCCCAGAGAGCGATGAGCTCTTTGCACTGGGCTGCCACATCCTCTGACTCGTTGCGAGCATTGGTCACCTGCAACAAGGCTTCGGCGTAAGGGGTGGCCAGGGTATTGAGAAGGGGCATCAGGCATCCTCCAGATTGTTAATGGAGGCGTCGATGAGACGGGCTTGAGCCGAAGCATCGAGACGTCCGGGCAAATCAGCCATCACTTTGTCGATGGCAGCCAATGCAGCTTCGCGCCGTAACTGCTCGGTGAGACGTGCACCTTCGGCGTTCAAATCAGCAAGGGCATCCTGCTTCAGTGCTGCCATGGCCTCAATGGTGCGTTGCTCACCATCGACACGGATGGACTGGGCCCTGGCTTTGCCATCAGCGCGGATCCTCTCAGCTTTTTCCTTGGCAGAGCCGAGATCAGCCTGCGCCTTGCTCAGCTCTGTGGTGGCAGTTTTGAGACGGTTTTCCGCGTCGTTCAATTCCTTGAGAATCGATTCACGACGACGTTCAAGAATGCCGCCAAGCAATCCCTTGAGGAAATAAACGAGCAACCCGATGACAATGACCAGATTGATCAGGTTTGTCTCAAGAGGATTGAGGTTGATCGCGAAACCACCCTCTGCAGCAAACAAAGTGACAAGAGACATCATGAAACGGCCAGCAGACGTTGAATGATCTTTGTGCTGAACTCATCGACTTTGCCCATGAGCTGCGACTGAGCCTGTTCTCGCTGTGCCTCAATCTCACGGCGGGCTTTCTCCCTCGTGCGAGTGGCATCGGCCTCTGTTGTCGCGATGGCTTCGCGATACAGATTGTCGACTTCCTGTTCAGCTTCGAGAATCGCGGCCTGAGCGGCCTGGCGAGCACCTCGGAGTTGTTCAGTAAGTTCAGCCTCAAGACGCTGGACTTGCTCAAGCTTCTGCTTGGCATCAGCAAGGCTTGTGGAGATGTATCCCTCACGATCTTCCACGACCTTGCCGACCGGACGGAAGAAGAGGGAATTGAGCAGGAAGGTCAGGAGAACCACCTGAACAGCCATTAAAGGCAAGGTGGCATCGAGGTCAAAAAGACCTCCCTCCGGCACCGCTGCTTCAGCAAGCAGAAGCCAGGTCATGGAAGAGGAGCGCTGAGGAAAAGCTGATGAGGAGAAGAAAAATCACACCAGGGAGCTGCCATCACACGAAGAAGCTCCCTGGAGATGATCAAGCGAATGGGTTGGCGAACAGAAGCACCAGAGCAACAACCAGGCCGTAGATCGTCAGCGACTCCATGAATGCCAGAGAAAGCAGCAGGGTGCCGCGGATCTTGCCTTCAGCTTCAGGCTGACGGGCAATACCTTCAACAGCACCTTGGG
>QCUI01000024.1 GCA_003210775.1 Synechococcus sp. AG-679-A04 | reverse complement strand
AGGCCGTCTGCTGGGTGCCCACGTGGCCCATGCTGGTCTGATGGTCTTCTGGGCCGGCGCCATGATGCTGTTCGAGGTGAGTCACTTCACTTTCGACAAGCCCATGTATGAACAGGGCCTGATCCTGTTCCCCCACGTCGCCACACTCGGTTATGGCGTAGGTCCCGGTGGCGAAGTCACCGATATCTATCCCTTCTTTGTCGTCGGTGTTCTACACCTGATCAGTTCCGCTGTGCTTGGTCTCGGCGGCCTGTATCACGCTATTCGCGGCCCTGAAATCCTTGAGAACTACTCCACGTTCTTCTCTCAGGATTGGCGCGACAAGAATCAGATGACCAACATCATTGGTTATCACCTAATTCTTCTCGGCGTTGGCTGTCTGCTCCTGGTCTTCAAGGCCATGTTCTTCGGTGGCGTTTACGACACCTGGGCACCAGGCGGCGGCGATGTTCGTCTGATCACCAACCCGACTCTCGACCCGGGCGTGATCTTCGGCTACCTGTTCCGTGCTCCCTTTGGTGGAGAAGGCTGGATCATTGGTGTGAACTCTATGGAGGACATCATCGGTGGTCACATCTGGCTGGGTCTCACTTTGATTTCCGGAGGCATCTGGCACGTCACCACCAAGCCTTTTGGCTGGGTGCGTCGCGCCTTCATCTGGAATGGTGAGGCTTACCTGAGCTACAGCCTTGGCGCTCTGAGCTTCATGAGCTTCATTTGCTCAGCCTTCATCTGGTTCAACAACACCGCCTATCCCTCTGAGTTCTACGGCCCCACCAACGCCGAATCTTCTCAGGCTCAGAGTTTCACCTTCCTGGTGAGAGACCAGCGTCTCGGCGCCAACATTGGTTCCGCCATGGGCCCAACCGGCCTTGGTAAGTACCTGATGCGTTCACCGACAGGTGAAATCATCTTCGGTGGTGAAACAATGCGTTTCTGGGATTTCCGCGGTCCTTGGCTTGAGCCTCTCCGTGGTCCCAATGGTTTGAGTCTAGACAAGCTTCAGAACGACATCCAGCCCTGGCAGGTTCGTCGTGCTGCTGAGTACATGACCCACGCCCCCAACGCATCACTGAATTCCGTTGGTGGCATCATCACCGAGCCCAACTCGGTGAACTTCGTAAACATCCGCCAGTGGCTTGCCGCGACCCAGTTCGTGCTCGCCTTCTTCTTCCTGGTGGGTCACCTCTGGCATGCAGGACGCGCGCGTGCTGCTGCTGCAGGTTTCGAGAAGGGTATTGATCGTCGAGCTGAGCCTTCGCTGGCAATGCCAGACCTCGACTGATCATTCCGATCAGACCCAATCGAGATCACACATTTCGATCGTCATCCAGCCCCACTTCACAGTGGGGCTTTTTAATGGACGACATCGAGAATCGATCAACAACACTCGACTGAGACAGCAGAGCGAACTCAGAAGTCCATATCGAGCAAGGTATGGCCTTTGGGAGGCTGGTGACGCCCCTGTCCGGCTTCTGGAAGCTGAACCCCCTTGACGGAACGACTCCATTCATCCGTGGATTGCGTGAAATAAGCCTGCTCAGCACGGAGGCTCAATGAAGCATTGGCTTGATCGGTGGCACTCACCGACAAAGGCTCCATCGCTGATGCGCTAAGAGCAAGCGTTGCTGAGAACAGAGCTGTACCGATTGCAGGCAGGAAAAAACGAGGCATGGCCAGAGGTGTGAAGAGGGCCTGACTTCGGATTAGCTACGGCAAACGAAAAATGGCAATGTCTTGGCTTGCGATGTATCAAATCTGCGGTAGCCAACGTCGGAGCAGCGGCAAGCTGAGCGGATCACATTGGAGCATCAACCATCCAAATGCTCCACACAGCAACCACAACTGCATCCTTCAAGAGCAAAACCGATTCAGGCAGACAATCGCGAATCGAGCAAAACTATCAATATTGACTAGAACAACAGCGGACCAACACTAAGGGCAAATTACACAAAGCTGATCATTGACTCAACAAGGGAACAGCAACACAACAGCAAGACGAAAAGCATGGATATTAATAGGATTAGCGTTAAGACAAATCCAGAACAAAGAGTTATTAACAACATACATTCCAATCAATCGATGTGCACAAACAAAGGTGTGACCTACGTCACGATTGACTGTGAGCAGGTTCACGGCTCAAAAAGTTCTAGATCACAACTAAAGTCAAAACATTGATCGAGATTGATTGAGTCATCCAAAAGGCATGGCCTTTTCTCCGATCATGAAACAGCTCTTCAGAAGCATCCGCTCAAACAACAAGAAATCAGAGCGCAGAGACTTCATCGGCGAATCTCTAAATTTGGCAAAAACACTCCATCAGAGCACTCATCTTGAAGCAGGACATTCAAGCCACCATCACTCCAACAGTGGCGAGATGACTGCACAAGAGCAGCACATTGAGAGGGAAGCCAAGGGGACATCAAATGCAAACAACACAGCCAAAGATTATCTTCGCGACAACAGACTAGCTTTCGAGAGCCAAGAAACATTCAATGCCCACAATTCCACAAGACTAAAAGATCTGACTACAGACAATCAACACGGACAAAATACATTTGGCCAACGACTGAGGCAGCCATTCCACTCATTCACTCAACCAGGTTTCGATACCCGGGCGAATCAAAACGATGCCAATGAATCACCAAGCCAACTCAACAATCAAGACCTATTCGAACAAAAAATAAATAGATATTCCACCGGAAATCAAAACTTGATAACAAGAAGAGATCTAAACGAGCTTCCACAAGATCGCACAAACGGTGAACAGGAAGCTGGTGAAGAAAGTGGTTCACGCAACCCATTTAGCAAAGGGCTTGAACGACAATCATTCAGAGATATCCCACGACAATACGATGTCGCCCTAAGCATCGAGCCATCGCACTTAAGCGTAGGAAGTCTATTTGATTATGGTTATACCCGAATTTACGACGCATCGCACGACGGCACGAAAAAAGAAGTGTTTGAAGATGGCGCTATCAGAATCAATTATGACGGCGATTTCTTAAATGAAAACAGGCTGGATTTCTCAGATGTTTTTGGCTGGGGCTGGGGCCCCTTAGCAACAAGGAAGCTTGGCAATATTCAAGCTCAAGTCAACGCAACACACACCACTTCAGGAGAAAGTGTTGACCTAGGCACATATACATTAGACCTCTCAGAAGATCGCTTCCTTGTCGATCTTAGCGACAAGATCGATGCTGCGGAAAGCTTCCTCGATAGGCGCAGCAACTGGGACTTTGATGTGGATATTGATGCTGTATTCGGCGGCGTGAGAGAAAACATAGAAGACTTTGATGAAACATTAACAATGATTGATGCCCTTGACTGGAGCACATTTGATGGTGACATTCAAGCCAACACTTTTACATATAGCGATATGGATGCATATTCATGGGTAGGTTCACAATATGATTCAGGCAGAATTTACAAAGCTCGTGGCGGAACCGACGAACTCATACTCAATGGCATTGATAGCGCAGACATCAAGAGCTTCAATGGCGAAACCTTCAGCGGTCTTACTGATTACACAACAATCGGCGAACAGGCCATTTATCAAGGCACAGCATTCGACATCTTGAGCCTCAAAAATGGAGATGAAATTTATCTACAAGGGTTTGAGAAAATCACCACCGAAGACAATAGCTACCGCATCAGAGAAGGAATGAGCGACAGTACAAAAGGACAATGGAATCTAAATGCTATGGATGCTGCAGGTGCATGGCGTTTCAACAAAGGTTCTGACAAGGTCAAGCTTGTTTCTCTAGACACTGGCCTTAATGATGTTGCAGGAAGTGTCACTGATGCTCATGATGAAATTAGCCATGTACAAAATCAAAGTGCAAAATCAAGCAACTCTCATGGCCATCGAGCGATGAGTGTGATGGGTGCCAAGCATGACGGTGAAAACCTTGCAGGGATTGCGCCAGGGAGCCAACTTGTTGCCTATAATGTTTGGAGCGATACTTTTTATGAATCGATTGAAGATGCAAAAGATCAACGCGATTGTGATGAGCGTCTAGTCTTTCAAAATGCAGCCTGGCTCTCTCCTTCCAGTGCTAACTGGCCTAGCGCAGAGGCAATGAAAACCTCTTTGGAAGAGACTCAAGAATATGCCTTCTTCTCTATTGCCGCCGGCAATGACTGGAATAAAGACACTGTTTGGGCTGCTGGTCAACAACCCGATGATTTAATTCCAGATGACACAACTGAACTGGATAATATTGCCATCGTTGGTGCCCTGGAGTTCACAGGCACAGAAGAAATCGATGCTATTACTGGTGGTTCACTGACTAATGCGACAGGAACTGAACTTGCTGATTACTCAAATGCTGGTGATGGAATGACAATGGTTGCGCCGACAGACAGCAAATCAATTGATGCCAATGGATCAGTAGGTAATTTTAACGGCACCTCTTGTGCAAGCCCTAATCTTGCTGGTGCAGCCGCATTGGTCTGGAGTGAGAATTTAGCTCTTACAGGTGTAGACGTTAAAGACATCATCATGACGAGTGCGATGGATCTGGGAGATCCTGGGACTGACGCGACCTACGGTGCAGGCACAGTCAATATTGACTCAGCGGTCCGTCGTGCTCATGCCCTCGCAGTCGATCATGAGTTAGCCAGTCTGTACAGCAATACGGAATTTCTGGCTTGATTCCTAACGCTTACTCATCGCATCTACTTTCATCGCCCTGGGCATATGCCCAGGGCTTTTTAGGTGTGAATGAGCCTCAACCCACTTCCAGCCGATCACCATCCAACAGAAATCGCCATGGGGTGCATGGCCCTATTCTCCAGGTGCAGCAGGGGTGACGGTTAAGGATTCAGCAGGCCTCAAGTCATCCGAGGAGAAATCCACGTCCTCGATATTGAAATCAATCGATGCCTCTGCTGGTGAGGGATTGAAGGATTTTTGCCAAGTTTCGAAAGCCAGCGCAGGAGCTGTACTAGCCGTCAAAATCATCAGAGATAGGGAGCGGCCAGCAGACGGGTCATGGAGCACAAAAAATGGAAGAACCGACTTTGAGTTAGCTACAATAAGAGAACAATGACCCGGTGCTAATAGAGCGCTAACCAACCGCGCAGCAGCGGCAGGCTGAGCCCGATTACGTTCGAATAACAACCGTCGAGACGCTCCACAAGGGATCCTCCAAGACCTTCCAAGGCAAAGCCTCCTGCACAGCGAAGCGGTTCGCCACTTGCGACATACGCTGCGATCTCGTGGTTGCTCAGATCAGCAAACAACACCCGAGTCGTCACACACGCAATCAGCGGCTCCTGTGATGTGATGCCAGGTCCTGGTAGCAGGCAGTGGCCCGTATGCAGCTCACCCCAGGATCCACGCATCTGTTGCCAACGTTCCACAGCCTGTGCCGAATCAGCTGGCTTTCCGTACACCTGACCGGCAAAGACAAACAACGAATCACAGCCGATCACCGCTTTGATGTCATCGTCTTTGAGCTGGCTCTGGACAGCGATCGCCTTGGCCTGCGCCAGACGCTGAACCAGTTCGGTCGGAGCGGAATCCTGAATGGTCTCTTCATCGACACCGCTGACCTGAACGCGATGGGGGATGGCAGCCTGTTCCAAAAGACGGCGTCTTGCCGGGGACGCTGAAGCCAGCAGCAACATTGGTGTCTCAGTTCGCGGCGAAGAGAACGAGAATGGCACTGACAGCACGTCACGCGTGACTCTTCAGGACCCCAGCGAACTTACAAGGCATGCTCTTAGGCGCGCACGCCAGGCCGTGTGCTGCCTCCCTTTCCAACGCAGCTTCTATCGAAACGTGGAAGAAGCAGCCCTGAGCAGCAATGAACTGGTCGCTCGATCTGACTGGTCATCCCAGACCCGACGACGCCTGAATGCCAGGGAAACAGAGGATCTGCTGATCTGGCTGATTCAATTGGGAGTTTTGCGCCGGGAAGTTGATGGCCAGGGGCTGACGGAACGAGTGCGTCTCACCCCTCTTGGCAGGGAGGTACTAACCCCGTGGCCGGAAAAGCTCCCTTCAGCAGGCCTTGGGAGCCGTCTGGCGCACTGGTGTCGTCGACACCGCCCCCGCTGGTGAAAGCAAACCAATGGTCATAAGTGTGCCGAGACGATCATCGCGATTCAGCTGATCAAGCAGAGCCAGACCCATTCCGGAGATTCCTGTAAAACAACCCGGCAGCAACAGGTTGCCTTCAGACGTGCCGAAACCTCGGAAAGCTCCACCACTTTGGTCTGCAATGGAGACAGCCTGAGCAACAAGCTCAGACGATCTGTCGATTGCAGCCGTACGCACTGACTCTGGGACAGATTTCGCCCATGGCCCCTCAGCCACAACGCGAAGAATGCCGGCGTTTCCGAAGGTGCCGCAGCAGAGATGATCGCAGAACGGCAGCTTCAGCGCAGTGAGTGTCTGCAGAGCATTAGCCATTTCATCAACGCACAGCTCATCCCAGAGCGAAGAGCCAAACAAACAAGCCCGGCTCAAGGCGATGCCAGGTGCTCCATGGCACCAGGAGGTCATGAACTTGGTCGGCTGATCAGGTTGGTGATCTCGGAAATCAGGCCAGTTGAGGTGTTCCTCATCAAATCGCTCCCGTTCATAGCTGAGAGCCTTAGCCGCCGCATCGAGGAAACGCTGCTCACCCAGCTGTTGCCCCAGCTTGACAAGCGCAGCAAGATATCCGGCGGTTCCATGCGAAAAGCCGAGCAATGGCTCCTTGGCACGAACACTCCAAGCTCCCTGTTCGTTTTGGAGACCCAGGAGATGATCTCCGGCAACCAGGGCCAAGTCCAGGGCTTGTATCGAACCATCCCTAAGAAGAGGTCCAATCAGACCGGCAGAACCCGCGATCATGTCGAGACCGAGGTCAGAGCGAATATGCTCAGGCAATAATGCCCCGATGAGAGAGGTCTGTAGCTCCTGGAGCATTGGCTTTTGTGATTCCGGTCCCCAGGTCGCCAACTCCTGCACGGAAAGCAGAGAGCCACCGCAACCACTCAAACCAAGAGGCTGATCCCGCCACCAGCGCAAGCGAAGCCCCTCCCGGTCCTTTTCCCCCATCTGCAGCAGAGGTTTCAAACAACTGTCGATCAGTTCAGCTGGACCAGACTCATCGGCGAAATGGGCTGCCAGTAAAGCAACACCGATGGATCCACCGTAAAGCGAAGTACCAACAGGTCCGAAGCAGAAACTCTCACCATCACTGCCAAGATCCATTCCCAGCCAGTCGATGAGACCATCCGTATCGCGAATGGCAATCTCTTCGAGCATCTTGAGCTGACGACGGCTCTCCTGGTGGAGTTGTTCCGGCGTGAGCTTCACGACGTCAACATCAGGCGCAACGACATCTCGGGGACTTCGGCCAGCTTCAGTGGAGATGCGGGCACGGCTCGTACCGCGGATTAGTTGCTCCTGGAAAGCAACGGCTGCTGAATCCAATTCAGCAATACGCTGACGACTCGACTCCAGACCACTGGTTTCCATAAACCCTTCAACGGGCTTCATGTCGTCAACTAAGGGCAGATCCTGTCCATCGATGGAATGCACGAAAAATGGAATATCCAGACGCTCCATCTGACGTAGTTCAGCTTCAAATACAGGCCAATGCAGCGGTTGTTCGCTGGCCATCAGAAAACTGCGGCTCAACTGCTCGAGCACGAGTCCCTGGCGCAGAAACGAACGCAGAGCCGCTGGCTCAAGTTGCTGACGCTGCAATGCGAAATAAACTCGGGTAGCCCTAAGCACAATGCGACGAGGCAGCCCACGAAACTGATCGAGAACTCCACCGGGTCTGATCCAGTCCTCACGCGTCCGTTCAAATACAGCGCACTGCTCACGGAATCCCTGACAGAACGTCTCAAGATGGGCATTGAGACCATTGGTTGCACCAACACCCATGGGAAGACTCGTGGGCAACAGTGATGGACGGCTGATCTGGGCAGCCATCATCCCGTCACTGTTCAGCCCCAGCCAACCCGGCCCCTTCGTCAAGGGCTTGAGAGGGGGGGCAATGCCTAGAGCGCTGATATCGACAGCGACCTTTGCCTGACCAACAAACAGCCAGTTCGGCATCAGGCCTGATCGAAGCACTGAATTCTGAAAACTCTTCTGAAGATTCGACTGAGACAGAGTTGTCTGTTGATCAGAGGCATCTGAAACATGATCAGGCAAATCAGCCTCGAGAAGAGTTTCAGTATCGATCAACAGCAGCTGATCACCGCAGGCGATCAGGTTCTCGTAGTGGCAATCGGTACAACCCAGGAGATGAAGGACGGATGTCAACCGTCCGGCGTTGCGATAGAAGCGCTCCTGTTCAACATCTCCTTCACAGAGACGATGCTCGACATGCTCCATATATCCGTAGTCGTTACCGCAGTAAATCCGCAAACTGCGCAGCGGCTTCAATGGGCTGACGCTGTTGAGATGTTCAAGTGCCTGCTGATAAGCCAAGTCCACGCCCATGTCCTTGGGCTTGTAAACCACCTGCACGGAAGAACTTCCATCAGATTGAGCGAACTTCAGAATGCTCACAACCTGACCATGGTTGTGGGGATCACTCAGGCCCTGATGGACTCCGGAAAGAACCATGTCAGGCTCGACACCAAAAAGCTGGTGCAAGGGAATCGCGTCAGCATCAATCCGCCGGAGCAACATCTCGTTGGCACGATGCCAATCACCACAAACCTGCCCTAAATAACGACCCAGAACGGGAAACGTCTCCAGAAGCGTTACCAATCCATCCCGCCGCTGCTCCCTGATGAACCGCTCGTAGTACTCCCTAACAGGAGGACCCTGCCCATCACCACCTGAACCGAGATGGGCCAGCAACATCGCTCCAGGAGGCCGCTGCAGGTTGAATTGCTCGAACAGAGCCTGTTCAGAGATATTGCTCAACCTGGTGAGCAGTGACCGACTTAGAGAACGGTAAACCTGATCGTCGATACTGCGATGTTGGAGATCGACCACGTGGCTGCGCAGACGAGCGACGAAAGCATCAACCGCTGGAAGCCACAAATCGCTGAAAGGCAGCTGATCCGGATTCGCCTCCGACACCTCCGCGACATAAGGCTCAAGCTCGCGTTCAGCATGACTGCGCAATGCTTCCCGCAGAAACGTCAACTCCTGACACCAGATCTCCTTGCTTAAGGGTTCATCGGGTTGCTCAAGCTGATCTAGCACTCTGCACAGAGCCTCACGGTCAAGTCCTGACCATGCAAAGCGACGCTCAAGCTTTTCAGGCTCCTGAGGAGCGATCGCTTCCAACCATGCTTCACCTAGCCCCTGCTGCCGGTCTTCGAGATCGTCGCGAGTAATAAGTGTGCCAAGAGATGATTCAGAGGGGGAAACCTTTTCGGCATCCATCCTTTGATGCAAGGAACATGGTTTCTTTGCCGCTGTCATCGCCACTCAGTGTCCCTTAGACAGAATGTCTGCAAGGTAACCGTGATGCTTGAGTTCGTCCCAGGTTCCATTTTCTGCAGCTACACCATCGCGAAGAACGATGATCCTGTCCGCATCGCGGATGGTGGCCAGACGGTGCGCAACGCTGATCCTTGTAATCCCCAGAGACTGCACCGTTGCATTAATGCGCTGTTGTGATGGAGGATCCAGAGCACTGGTGGCCTCATCCATCAGCAGCACGCGAGGTTGATGAATCAAAGCTCTGGCGATCGCGATTCGCTGTGCCTGGCCACCAGACATGTTGCCTGCCCCTTCCATCACAATCGTCTCCAGCTTCATAGGCATGGCAGCCACCTCATCAGCCACAGAGGCCGCTTCAAGCGCTGCCCAGATTCGATCTTCTTCGGTGACAAGTCCGGCGGAGACAATGTCGTAAATCGAGCCGGAATTTAGATGCGCAGTCTGCAGAACAACACCGAGCTGACGTCGGTAATGCCGGATTGCGAGCTGAGGCAAGGCAAGCCCGTCGATCAGTAAATCACCCCCCTGAGGCTCAATAAATCCCAAGAACATGTTCATAATTGTGGATTTTCCACAGCCGCTCGGACCCGTGATCACCGTGTGCTGACCAGGTTTAATTTCGAAATTGAGGTCGCGATAAAGCGGTTCACTAGCGTCCGGAAACTGGTAAACAACATCTCTAAAGAGAAAATGACCCTCTAGTTCATGATGCACCGCATCAGGTTCATAGCCCTTCTCCACTTCGGCATAAATCACAGGTTCTGCACGCTGCCAGAGAACGCTGCCGCGACCCAAAGTATTGGCAGCAAGATTGGCTGCCTGAGAGAGGGATGAATTGAATCCTGTGAATGCAGCATTGAAGGAGATGAAGCTCACCAGAATCAGTTCAAACTCTGCTGAGTTACTGGCACCAGCCAAGAGCTTGTGGGTCACCAGGGCAAACAGCATTAAGGAAGCCAGTGGACTCACTAGCGTTCCGAACATTTCGATCGCATCGTTGTAAAAGTTGCTGCGCAATTGCAGCAGCGCATAACGATTAATCTCGCGCAGCCAGCGAAGCAGCAGAAACGGTTCTGTAGCGGAACTGCGAATCTGCGCCAGTCCCATGACCGATTGGAGCGAGAAATTGGTAATCTCAGCTCCAGTCTCCAACAATGGTTTCTGCAATTGAATATCACGAATCGTGAGATAAAGCAGAGATGCCAGAGAAACAAGCGTGAACAAAGCAGCCCAGATAGCTAGAGAGCGGTCATAAATCACCATCAGAACGAAGTAACCCACGCTGAAGACTGTAGAGAGCAAGGTCGAGAGAACACCACTTCCGAGTAACTGACGCAATTGATTGATCGATTCAACACGTGACGCAAGATCACCAGTAGTGTATTTAGAAATGAAGCACATTGGAAGACGCATTACGCGATCAAAAACTGCGGTCTGTAATCGCAGGTCCGTAACACTTTCAATCCGCAGCATCATGATTGTTTGTAGATACTGCGCAGCAGCAACACCCACCACAACTACGATTACAATTGCCAAACCCTCAAGTAGTAGGGCACTGTCGTTTTCAGGCAGGATCCGATTCACCAAAACATTAGTGAAGATCGGAATGGACAGATGAAATGCCATCACTGCTGCAGAGGCAATCACTAGAGCCCAGATGGCATTCAACTCCGTGCTGAATGCAAATCTGACCACAGCTAATGGACCAACTATCTTGGCCGGTAATGAGGGATAGATCTCGTAGGCATCACTGTCCAGACGGACATCCACCGGCACAAGCCAGTGCCGTCCCTGAGTTGCGGAATAAAACCAGTTCCGGCCCCGATCGCGATACAACGCCAGAGGTTCACCATTCGCCTGATCTTTGACGATCAGCATGGGAAATTCAGATTTCCATGGCTCACGCGGTGAGTCGACTCGGCGATGATGAATATCGTTGTGATCGAGCTGAACACTGATATCAGCATCGGGCATGGCAATCAGCGATCGCGCAGGTGCTTTCAGACGCCGAAGACAGAAGCCGATCAATCGCAGATCACGGTGAGGATCGGCCTGTTCAACAACCTCAAAGATAAGCTCCTTCTCGAGGTGATCGACCTGCTGAAGAGCGCGTTTGCGAGAGTCAGTCATGCAATCCAACCTCCACCTGATCGCGCCGTTCTGCTGCCACAAGCTTCGTGAACGCTCCATCCGGATTAGCCAACAGGTCATCAGGATGACCACGCTCAACCACCTTGCCGTGAGCGAGAACAAGAACCTGTTGGCTGCTCAGTGCTGCGTCAAGCCGATGGGCGCAACTGACGACAGTAATGCCACGCTTTTGGACGGCGTCAATCACCTGACGCTGGGTCAGGTTATCGAGTGAGCTGGTGGCTTCGTCAAGAAGCAGAATCGAAGGTCGACGAATCAGAGCACGACAGATCTCAAGACGCTGGCGTTCTCCCCCACTGAGATCACTACCGTTATCCCGCAGTTGTCGCTGAAAAGCCTCTGGTTGCGAGTTGACCATCTCCAGCAGTTGAGCATCAGCCGCTGCAGCCTGAAGGTCTTCGTCAGTGAAATCAGGATTCCAGAGAGTGATGTTGTCCCGAAGGCTGGCATTGAAAACAAACACCTGCTGCGGCACATAAGCGATGCTCCCGCGCACAACCTGGTCATCCAGTTGATCCCAGGTCTTTCCGTCGAACAGAATCTGACCTTGAAGCGGGTCAACCAGACCTGCAAGCATCCGGATCAAAGTGGTCTTGCCGGATCCACTCGCACCAACCAGCGCCAGGCTTGATCCAGCCGGAACATCCAGATCGATGGCCGGGATGAAGGGAGGATCAACGGCATTGAATCCATAGGCAACACCTTCAAGCGTGATTTGTCCTTGGAGACGATCTTCCGTATCGATTCCATCCCTGGCAGCCTGAAAACTGCGCACATGTGGATCATCCGCAGTGGTCGTGAGGTCCATCAATCGGCCCAGATTGCCGATCAGACGCTGAACGGTAGAACTCAACTGAGGGAGAGTGGAAATCGGTGCCACCAACTGGGCTTGAAGGAACTGAAACGAAACAAGCAGACCCAGAGAGATCCTTCCATCGATGATCAACAGACCACCGACAGTGATCACCAGAGCTTGAAGCAACAATGTGGCACTGCTGGCACTGATGCTGGACCAGGCGAGCTGGGCACCAAGCAACTGGTTCTGTTCAACTACCGATCCAAAATTCCCCTGCCACTGACTCAGAAAGTCGAACTCAAGTCCGGACGCTTTGAGTGTTTGGATGGAGTTGATGCCCTGCAGGGCACGGCCCTGCGCCTTTCCCTGCTCAATGGCAAGTTTGCGGTTGGCGTCATAACGACGAACCGTGAGCCACCAATTGAGCAAAAGATTGAAGACAAGCAGAGCTGCAACAAGTGCGGTCAGCCAAAATGAAATCAGGCAGGTAACGACCATCAAAAGCAGCGCCGCCCAGATAGTCACCACAAAACGCAGCAACTGTGCAACAACGACCTGGGTGATTCTCATTCCCAGCAACATCCTGGACGCCAGTTCTCCCCCCATGCGAACCTGAAAAAACGCCCATGGAACAGAGAAGAGCTTTTCGAACAAATCAACTGTGAGCTTCTTAGAAAGCAAAAGTTCAAGCCGACGCAGTAAGACAAACTGCACAACCAAAAGAATGAGCCAAAGTACGCAGCTGAATCCCAACAACCAGACGATGGGAATACCGAAATAAAGCCTTTCTTCCTGTAGGAAATCAGAGATGAAAGAGGATGTCAGCCCTGCAACTAAAAGATTCGGAATGAGCAGAATCGAGGCGACAAGAAGCAGACTCAGCACCTGCCTCCGATAAGGCAGCAGCAATCCAGGCAGCATCCAAAGCGGAGATTCGTCATGGCCTCCACGCTTGAATTCCGGGCCTGGATTGAACTCCAGCACTACACCGGTGAACTGATCGAAGAACTCCCCTTTCAACATGCGAACCCGACCTTCAGCGGGGTTGCTCACATAGGCGTATTTCTGATCAAATCCCTCAAGTACAAGGAAATGATTGAATCCCCAGAAGACGACACAGGGAAACTGTCCCTGCAAAACAAGCTGCTCGCCGGAACAGCGAAAGGCCTTGGTCTGAAGCCCGTAGCTTCGAGCTGCCAACAGCACACGCTGAGCATTGGAACCATCGCGATTGACACCACATTCGCGCCGTAGCTGAGGCAGTGGCACGATCCGACCGTAATAACGGAGGATCGTGGCCAGTGATGCCGCACCACACTCGGTCGCTTCATACTGCAGAACGGTGCTGGCCTTGACCCGGCGTGAAGCAGAGGACGTCATCAGCCAGACACCTCTGGACTGGCATTTAGCAAAGACGATGATTGATCCGATTGACGATCTTGCTTTTGTCGCGGTTCAGGTGGAGCCAGCCCCAGCAACAGCCTCAGTCGTGGAATCACCAAGGAAATGGGCGCTACACGACGGGTTGTGATCGAGACATTGAGCTGATCAGCGGTTTTGGGCGGGAAAGGCAAATCGCTCTTGGAATTCCAGACATAACCCCCACGGTTCCCGCCCCGGTCTTGATCAGAGCGTTGCAGTTCAACAATCGCAAGCGTGGGACTGGGTTCACGCTGTTGAATTACCTTCGCCAAGCTGCTGGAACCAATACTTGCTTCCAGATCCTTATCGCCGCTCGGCAATTCAGACATCTGCACAACGCGTCCAAGAATTCCACCCACCTCAGAACGACGCATTCCCACCGGGGTGACAAGCACCGACATACCAACAGTGACTTGAGCAGATTCACGCTCGGAGAGGAATACAGGGACCTGCACTGGATTACTCAACGAATGACGACTCAGCAGCAAGAGAGGATCCCCCTGAGAAACGCCTTCGCCATTGTTGGGAATCACCTGACGGATATACAAGTCGTAATCGGCAAAAACAAACCCGTTCGAAATCATCTGAGCTAACGACTTACGCAACTTGATGAATGACTGCTGCAATTCAGTCTGCAAATGGACCAAAGAATCACGGTTAGAAAAAACTTTTGATTTGAGGTTATCAACTTCAGCTTGATTTTGGAGAATTGTTGGCCTGCTAACGAAACCCTTTTTCGTCAAATCGAGCATTGAATCGAGAAAAGCCTGTCGACTTTTAAGTTCCTGTTCGAGGATCGATTGTTTTTGAATCAGCGTTTTTTGCTGAACACGATTGAGACGACCAATCGAGACAAGGTTGTCAACCTGGGCCTGCAACGACTCCTGCTCTTGAAGCGACTGCAACCAGATCAGCAAAGTCCCCTTGGGGTAGATCCTGTCACTGGAAAGTACACCATTGGATTGAGAAGGGGCAGAGAACTCTGACGTTGAATAAGTACGGAGAATGCGACGCGAGAGATCCAGTACAGCTGCATCTGATAGCTGATCGGGCTGACGCTGGAATTGCTGAACATCAGCAACCCAGTTATTTTGCTTTTCAGCAAACATCCAGCGAGCAATACCACCCACTTGGGAACGAACTCGGTTGATCTCTCCCACTGGCAGCAGAACGCCGGTGCCTTTGACCTCAATCGGTATTTTTGCCAGAAATGCCCATAAAACACCAACTGCGGCTAAAGCGACCCCAAGCCCCAAGGTAGTTCTCAGAGGCGGAGAAAGAACAACGATTGGAGTGCTCTTATCTCCAGCCTGGTGACGCTTGCGTAGGGCACGCTTTTCGAAGATTTCTCTCATCTCAGGTTTTTCTCCTGCTGACGCACTAATTGATCACTTTCACCCGGCCAGGTTGCCGAGTAACGGTAGAGCTGGGCCACTGAATTATTATAATTAAGGATGGAGTCAGACAGTGAGACAGAAGCAGTTCCCAACTGCTCAATCGTTTGAACAATGGATGTGATATCTCCAAGACCAATCTCATAACGGGCCCGGGCTGCTTCCTGAGCCACTTGCGCCGACTTATACGCCAAACGAGCACTATCGACGGCAACTCGCGAAGTTTCATATTGCCCAAAGCTGGAGCGAACCTGCTGAACGGCCTTGAGACGATTCATCTTGGCCTTGGAACGCTCCATCTCTTCCTGGGCGTTATCAGAACGAGCCGTGGCGGCATCAACTCCTCCATCCCAGGTCCATTCAAATCCCAGGCCGACGGCACCATCCCACATAGTGCGAAGCTGCTCAATCTGAGTGTTATCACGACCGGGGAAACCGTTAATCACACCGCTTTCCATCGAAAGAGAGCCCTCGCCATATAACAGAATAATTGGCAAATAATTGTTTATCTTGCTGATACCATCCCAACGTGCCTCCTCTGCCGCAGCAAGACTGGCAAGAATCTCCTCTCGTGATTCGATGGCGCGATCAATTGTTTGAGGCAGCGTCATGGACCAGTCACGATAAAGATTGGCTTTCTCATCAGGCAAGGCAAATGCGTCAGCTGGCAAGCCAAGACGCATCGCAAGAGTTGCTGATTCCTCAATGAATTGTTTGGTGTATCCCAGCAACTGATTCAGCTGATTGTAGAGCTGAGTTTGCGTCTGAGCCAGAGCCAGCATGGACACCAAACGAATTTCATAACGCGCTTTATTGACTTCGAGCAGCTGACGGTTAATGTCGTAAATTTTGTAAAACTCTTCAATCAGTTGTCGAGTACTTTGCAGAGCAAAATACGAAGTCTGAATATTGAGAATCAAATCGCGAGCACTGACCTCAAAAAGCAACTTTTGTTGGCGCAGGGCTTCAGACGCCGCGTTGATATCAGGCTGACGAGAGGGGTCAATAAAATTCCATGAAATAGAAGCATTTGGCTGAAAGTTTAAAGTGTTTTGATATTGAGACACCGAGAGAGGCTCACTACCTATAGCGCTGCCGGGAGTTGTACTGACAGATGTTCGATAGGGATCATTGTAGTACTTAGTCGTATAAGTAACAACATCCAAGCCGAGTGTAGGCGCTCCGTTACTGATTTCAAAAGTGGGATACCATTGACGTTGAGCGGCAATCAATTGCCATTCATAATCCTGAATGGATCGAAAGGCAGAAATCAGTTCGGGATTATTGCGAATTCCAAGCGCAATCGCTTCATCGAGAGATATTTTACGAGCAGACTGATCAATTTTCTGTCGCATGGCATCTAGTCTTGCCAGAAGCTGATCAGCCTGATGTTCGGCGGAGAGAGTGTATTGCCCGGATACTTGACCGACTGATGTCCCAGGATTGGCTTGAACAGCGGGCACAGGCTCTGCGACTTGCGCATAAGTCGCAGAGAATGGGTAACCGATTGAAAGCAAACCAACAGCAGCTCCGTACACGCTTTTGTATTGCCTGGTTCGGAGCAAGGATTACCTCTTGAAACGTATTTATCAAATCACGAAAAGTTGACTTGTCCACCACAATCCGGAACAGGTGTCGTCACAAGCCTTCAGAATCTCAGTGACGTCATGAACGAAGCACCGCAATGCTGCATCTTGTGCATCAAGGCGAAACGAAGTGAGCAGAACATCCCGCCCGACTCCACTCATGGTGCTGGGCACCAGCAGTGGAGCAGGTAAGTCGCTGATGACTGCAGCGCTGTGCAGAGTGCTGAAACGTCGAGGGGAAACACCGCTCCCTTTCAAGGGGCAGAACATGAGCAATAACGCCTGGGTTGATCAGCAAGGCGGCGAAATGGCTTATTCCCAGGCATTGCAGGCTTGGGCCGCCGGGCTCGAGCCGATGCATGTCATGAACCCTGTATTGCTCAAACCTCAGGGCGACTCAACAAGCGAGGTCATTCACCTCGGCGACTCCGCTGGGACATGCAGGGCAGAGCACTACTACAGGGACTGGTTCGACTCCGGCTGGGAGGCCATCCGCAGTGGTCTCGAAGATCTTCAGGCCAGTCATCCTGGAGGAAGACTGGTGCTCGAGGGGGCCGGCAGTCCAGTGGAGGTGAACCTGCAATCGCGCGATCTCACCAACCTGCGACTGGCCAAGTATCTGCAAGCCAATTGCCTGCTGGTTGCCGATATTGAACGTGGAGGAGTGTTCGCCCAGATCGTCGGCACTCTCCAGTTGATGAAACCAGATGAACGGCGACTGATCCGTGGGCTGCTGATCAATCGGTTTCGGGGCAGGAGAGAGCTTTTCGACGAAGGACGACGCTGGCTCGATACCAACACAGGCATTCCGGTGTTGGGTGTGATGCCATGGCTTGACGAGCTCTTCCCGCCTGAAGACTCCCTGGACCTATTGGAAAGGCGAGGACGCAAACGCAGCGCTGAGCTGGAAATTGCCGTGTTGAAACTGCCCTCACTCAGCAACTTCTCGGATCTCGACCCCCTGGAGGCTGAGCCAACAGTTGAGCTGCGCTGGATCTCACCAGGCGAACCACTTGGATCTCCCGATGCCGTGATAATCCCCGGAAGCAAACAGACCCTTCGTGATCTTGCTTCTCTGCGCATCAGCGGACTGGAAGCGCATCTGATCCGTTATGCCAAGAACGGAGGAGAGCTGTTTGGAATTTGTGGAGGCATGCAGATGCTCGGAGCGGAATTGCACGATCCCCATGGGCTTGAGGGCGAAGGGCCTCCAGGGCAATCCGGTGGGGTGATAACAGGCCTTGGATTGCTCCCCCTACGAACGGTTTTCAGCGGCGAAAAAGCACTGCATCAGCGGCAAGCCCTTGTGCTTTGGCCTGATCAGCAACCGCAGCTAGAGGTGGAGGGCTTCGAACTGCATCGGGGAACCAGCGAAGCCATCGAAGACTGCGATGCTTTCAGTGCAGATCAAGGCCTGGGTTGGGTCCGGGAGACCACTTCAGGAACCTATTTGCATGGAATCTTCGAAAACGGACCCTGGCGACGACGCTGGCTGAATCGCCTGCGACGCAGGCGGGGTCTGGCGGACCTCAGTGAACAGCAACCTCACCACAGTCGTCAGAGAGACGCGCTACTCGACCGATTGGCAGATGCCTTTGAACAACATGTGAATCTGGAACCACTGCTGGAAACATCCACGTGACCTCTGGGCACAACAGGGTGGAAATCTTGTGGCCGGACGGCCAGCGAAGCGTCTGCCATAACGGCGAGGACTGGTTGTCGGCGGCGCGTCAGGCCGGCGTGCATGTGCCCACTGGCTGCATGGGAGGCAGCTGCGGCGCCTGCGAGATCGATGTCGATGGAAACACTGTGAGGGCATGCATCAGCACCGTGCCTGCATCAGCATCAGGCCAACTCAAGGTGGAGTTGGCCACCGACCCTTACTGGTGATCGATCCGCCACCAACCCAACCACGGAGTCTTCTGGAAGGCACTGCTCGCTCCCTTTTGGCTGGAGCGGCGGGGGGAGGGCTTGCAGCGCTGGTGGTGAGCAGCACGCTCATGCTTCAGAAATGGATCTGGGGTGCATCCGTCGAGCGAGGTTTGCCCAACGATCGTTCCTTGCTGTGGTGCCTGGCCTGGTCGGGAGCGATCGGCGTGGCTCTCAGCCTTCTGCAACGGCATCGTTCAAACAGTGCGCTGCCCGAAATGTCGGAGACGCTCGCTGAACTACGGGAACCGGAAGGGTTGAACACGCATCACGGCCTCAGGCAAGTGATCGGAGGCATGCTGGCCCTCATTGGCGGGGGAGCACTGGGCCCGGAGGCGTTAATGACCCGCCTCGTCGCCGTCGCGAGCCACGCCGTCTGGAAAGGCGCGGACCGTGACCTGGTAGCTGCCGCGATGGCGGGATCTCTGGGATTGTTCCGCTCACCTCTGGTGGGTGGCGCTGCCTTGGCCGGACGTCAGTGGCAACTGATTTGGCGCTGGCTGCCAGGAACCATTGGTGGAGTGGCCGGTTTTGTGGCCTTCCACGGCTTGAGTGACCTGGGCGGAGGCATGCGAGGCGTGGCCTATGCCTGGCCCACTGATCCATCGCAACGATTGGGCGCATTGCTGGCGGCCATGGTCGCCGGGCTTGCAGGTTGGTTGGTTGGTCAATTGATCAAACGCTGGCGACAGTGGCTGCACCACCAGAAGCTTTTGCAACGCTTCTGGTGGATACCAATCGGCACAGGTCTGCTGATTGGCCTCTGCCTCTGGGGGTTACCACTGGCAGGCTTCTCGGGGGAGAACCAGTTAAAACCCCTCGTTCTGAATGAATGGAGTCTGGATACAAGCGTCCTGGTCCTATCAGCGCTAGCCAAATTACTGATGGTCGGACTTTGTCTTGAAACCGGATGGAGAGGCGGCCAGTTTTTTCCAGTGATCCTTGCCAGCAGTGCACTGGGGATGGGACTGCACCAATGGATTCCCTGGATTGGCAGCATCGACACCTGGAGTGCTGGTGTTGTCGGGGGTTGCCTTGCGGTGCTGCTCAACTCACCGCTACTCGGACTAACGCTCGGCCTCACGCTGTTGCAGGGCCATGGAGCCGGAGCGCTGGTGATCGGCCTGCTGGTGGGTCTGATCCTGCAGCGGAGGCGCTAAGTGGGAATCCTGGCCGGATTGGTTGCAGCACTGGCATGGACCCTGGCGAGCAGTCTGTGGCGAGGTCTCTCCACCTCTCTCAGCGCGGTTCAACTCAACGGGCTGAAGAATCTGATCGCCTGCGCAGCATTGCTGCCGGTGCTGTTCACACTTCCCTGGAACGGAGAGGTGAAGAGCCTGATGCTGCTGCTGATCAGTGGTGGACTGGGAATTTCACTGGGAGACAGCTTTTATCTGGCCGCCCTGCGACGCCTCGGGACACGCAGAACACTCACCCTGGAGTCGCTAGCCCCCGTCGCAGCCGCTGCTGGAGGCTGGTTCGCCATGGGAGAGCAGCTCTCTGTTCAGGGCTGGGCTGGTGCACTGCTGGTCACAATCTCCGTGGTGTTGGTTGCCGTGCAGCAACCTCCTGACGCCACACGACTGCTCGACCGAAGCCGCCATAGTCAGGCGCAGGGTTTGGTGCTGGGCTTGCTGGCTGTGGTCTGCGGTGTGGCAGGTGCCGCCATCTCGCGCACTGTCTTGATCAGCAGTGAGCTGACACCGCTGCAAAGTGCTGCCTGCCGTTTACTGGGCGGCCTGCTGCTGCTGCTTCCCTGGCTGCGATTGGCAGCCAGCTTTCCGCAACCCCGCCCGCGCAGTGTGCGTTGGCCGCGGGTACTGGCTGCAACAGTGCTGGGAACCGTTCTGGGGATCCTGCTGCAACAGGTTGTTCTGCAGAGGTTGCCTCTGGGCATCGGCATCACGGTGCTGAGCACGGCGCCGGTGATGGCCCTGCTGGTGGCCCGTGCCGAGGGGGATCAGCTGAAACCTTCTGTGCTGTTGGCCTCAACACTGGCCGTAACAGGCGTTGGTCTGGCAGTGCTGAGTTGAGCTGGGAAGCGCTCGGCTGAACCAGCGCATTGACTAGCGTCGCTGTGATGCAACTGACTGGAGATGACAGACACAGCCACCTATCTCGGAGCCAATGGCTGGCTGCTGACCATGGCTGGACTGAGGGTGCTGCTGGACCCATGGCTCAGTGGTCCACTGGTGTTTCCACCTGGGGCCTGGTTGCTGAAAGGTGAGATGCCAGAACTGATGCCCATTCCGGATCAGCTTGATTTGCTTCTGCTCACGCAGGGGCTTCCAGATCATGCCCATCCAGAAACGCTCCAGGTCCTTTCAAAACAGATCCCCGTTGTGGCATCGGCAGCCGCCACACGTGTGGTGCAGCGCCTGGGGTTTGAGACCATCACCGAGCTTCGCCCCGGCGACACCACCACAATCGCTGGACTGACGATCCAAGCCACTGCTGGAGCAGCAGTCCCAGCAGTGGAGAACGGCTACCTGCTCGACTGGCCCGAGGGTTCCCTCTATCTCGAACCGCATGGTGTCTTGGATCCTGCAATCGATCAGCGCAGCGTCGACACCCTGATCACTCCGGTGGTGGATCTTGGCTTGCCGATGCTGGGAGCATTCATCACAGGCGCTCGCGTGATGCCGGATTTGATCAGTCGTTTCCAACCCAAGACCGTGCTGGCCAGCACCACAGGCGGTGATGTGAAATTCAGCGGGATGATCAGCAACCTGCTGAACGCCGCTGACGCCTCGACAGATTGCGGTGATCTTCCCGAAGACTGCACGCTGATCACACCCACGGTGGGGCGAGAGATCCCATTGCCATCAGGGTCGCGCTAAAGAAAGAGCAACGGGGCCCATGGCATGGCGTTGGATCAGCTGCTGACGCAACTGGAGATCAAAACGCGCGGACCGGGTTTCACCCCCCTGAACCAACAACTGAATCAGTGCGTGCACCAATCCGGACTGATAACCGGGGTGATGCATCTCACCTGCCTGCACACCAGCTGCAGCCTCACCATTAACGAGAATGCCGATCCACGGGTCCTGAAAGATCTGGCGGCCTGGATGAATGCCATGGTGCCTCAGGACGGAGCTGGGCCTAGCGGACCAGACGGTAGACGTCGCCGTTACCTGCACGACGACGAAGGTGATGACGACATGCCAGCCCATATCCGCACAGCGCTCACCACCCAGACCATGAGCTTGAGTATTGATAACGGCCGACTACTCCTGGGCACCTGGCAGGCGGTCTATCTCTGGGAGCATCGTTCATCCCCGCATCACCGACGACTCGCCTGTCATCTGATCGGAAACATGGAAGATTCATCCAGCGATCGCGATCAGCTCTCGGCATCAGCCAGAACCACCACGGCAAACCTGCTGGCTCGCCGAAACGGCCAACGACTGAATGATGTCGTTCAAGCGCGCCACATCCCGGGGGCATAGGCTGAAGACGGTGGAATTGAGACAGACGTGGATCTGCTGATTGACAGGTTGCATGAGATCTCCGCTCAACAACAGTGGCAACTCCGCAATGGCAACTCCGCAATGATCGCAACACGATGAGCACGCAGCCCAGCGCCAAGAGCACCAGCCGTGTGCTCTTGGCAGGCCTGATCGGCAACGTCATGGAGTGGTACGACTTCGCTCTCTACGGCTACTTCGCGACCACCATCGGCAGGGAGTTCTTCCCCTCCAGTGACCCAGCCTCCTCAATGATCGGAGCGTTCGGGGCCTTTGCCGCCGGATTTCTAGTGCGACCGCTTGGGGGGATGGTGTTCGGTCGAATCGGTGATCTGGCCGGACGGAAACGAGCTTTGCAACTGTCCGTGATGGTGATGGCCATGCCCACCGTCCTCATGGGTCTACTCCCCACGCATCAGCAGATCGGCATCGCCGCCCCGATTGCGGTAGTCCTGCTGCGCATTATTCAAGGCTTGTCAGTGGGGGGCGAATACACCAGCTCAGTGATTTTTTTAAGCGAAAACGCCCCGGACCGCCAGCGTGGTTTTTATGCGATCTGGGGGCTATGGGGATCCGTGCTGGGAATGTTGATCGGCTCTGGATTCGGAGATCTGTTAGCCCACACGCTCAACCCAGAGCAGCTGGAAAGCTGGGGATGGCGACTGCCATTTCTGCTGGGAGCACTGGTTGCCACCTGCGGAATTGTGATCCGCAGAGGCATTGGTGCTGAGATCATCGAACCGCATGCGAAGTCGCCGATTCGCGAAACGTTTGGTCGCTATCGCCTGCAGGTACTGCGTGTCATGGCGCTGAACATCGCTAGCAGCGTCGGGTATTACGCCGTATTCGTCTACGCAGTGAGCTACTTGGAAGACGTCGATCACCTCAGTACCGCAACATCCCTGAGCCTGAACACCGGCGTCCTGGGCATGCTGCTGATGCTGTATCCGATTTCAGCCTGGCTTTCCGACCGTATCGGTCGCAAACCGATGCTGATCAGCGGATCATCACTACTTTGCTTCGGTGCATGGCCGTTGTTCAACCTGATGCACAGCGGTGACCCTCAGCAAGTGATTTGGGGAGAACTGGGTCTCACGTTGGCTGTTGCTCTGCTTGCAGGCGGAAAAAACCCCGCCAATGTGGAACTGATGCCTGCCGCGGTTCGCTGCACCGGCCTGGCCGTGGCATTCAACATTGCAGAAGGTTATTTCGGCGGAACAACCCCGTTGATTGCAACCTGGTTGATTGCACAAACCGGTGATCCAGTGTTGCCAGGGGCATGGGTCGCCTTCAGCGGACTGTGCACCCTGATCACGGCATGCGCCTTCACACGCGAAACCGCATTTCGTCCGCTGTCGACTAAGACAGTTTGAAAGCAGCTTGCTACAAGAAGGCAGAAGCCAATCTGCTGCTATGCATCCGGAAGGCGAAATCTGGCCTGTCCTGCTGATTGCAAGGAGTGTTGTGATGACTTCGTTGATGCTCCCGGTCACCAGCGCAGGACGCTTCGACGTGGTGAGTGCGGGCTGATGTGTCTTCTTGCAGCACTAGGACTGATCACACCCCGCCTCATCTTGGTTCTGTTGTGGCTGTTCAGTCCTGAGATTGTGCTTGGGCCCTTCACAGCCCTGGCAATCCCCAATCCGATCCTCCCGGTTCTGGGCCTTGTGTTTCTGCCAACCACGACACTGGGCGTGTGCTGGGCAACGATGTCGTTCGGAGGAGTGCAATCGTTCAGTGGATTGCTGATTGTTCTGATCGGCCTATTGATTGATGCCGGCCTGATTGGCAACGGCAGAGGCATGACCAGACGTTGACAATCAGCTGTCCTGCTCCTCATCCATGGAGCGGCGCAGGAAATATTGCGTCAGCAGGAGAAGCGCTAAGAAACCACCGGTCACAAGCAGGAGCAGCACACCAACAGTTCAGGAACGTTGCTGCAGAAGCCTATTCAAGCGCCCACGCATCCGATTGACCTGTGAACGTTCCTTCTCGCATCGGTCGACCTGGCGAAATGACACGACAAAGACGGTTGCCGTGGAAGCGACTCCAAGAGCAAACAAGCTCAACAACAGGGGATCCAACGTTTCCATGGGACAACAATGGATTCCTGAACCAAGATTAAATGAAGCCAGCACTGCCATGCCTGCCTCAAAACCAAATCAGGTTCAACAGAATGGCCGGAATTGGCTTGGATCATGACCTCTGAACACTCCCTCGACGGTCAGACCTTGAATCTGAAAGCGGCGAGCGATGCCAGAGTCGCGCAGAGAGTGGCACAACATCTTCAAAGGCGGATCGAAGAAGATGACTGGCGCCCCTACAAATCCAAAGAGGAAGCACTGCGCGCCTGGAGTCGGCTCGGCGGGATTCGCCTGCAAGTGATGCAAGCGCTCGGCCTGCTGAACGATCCAAATGCTGGATCACTGGGTGAGCGCTGACGAACAAGACGTGACAACAGCACCCCAGTGATGCCATGACAAGGACAGCTGCCGTGCATGGCTTGAACTCAACACAGGTGCTGATCCAGCAACCCAAGGAAGACACCTTGATCGATGCCTTAAGAGGCTGCAGGAACGTGACTGAGCTGAGGGCACTGGAGCAACGACTGGCCAACACGGACTCCATGCCACTCTTCGACTGGATCTGCGATCTGCTTGTGCAGCGGCGGATTTCCAGGGGGTTGGCGGCAAGGCTGTTAGGCCAGCTTCATAACAGGTGATTGCGGCCCACAGGATGGCCGATAACACGACAACAAATAAAACAGGCAGACCTCCTGAGACATACCCCCACTGCCATGCGCATCACGCTCATGTGCCTTTTGAAGCAGCGAGTATTGGACGTCGTTGCGAAAATACATGAAGTTACGTGAACACCATGGCTGATCAGCAGGCAGACACCAAAACAGCGATGGAAGAGACCTTTGGAATGCAAACCTGGGTTGACGGCGAAACCTGGAATGGTCGACTCGCCATGATCGGCTTTGTCGTGGCAATCGCAATCGAAGTAGCGGCCGGCCAATCACTTCTGCCGAAAGTCTGGTAGCGAGGAGCTGCGTCATTCCAACTGGACGCGACTCTTAAATCAAAGGCCATGGCCATAGACAGCCTTACAGGGTCGGTACGAACATGCTCAACAGGCATCGGACATCGATCGCCCATTGAGCATAAAAAAATCTTCGGCTCATCTCAAACAGAAACAACAAGCCATCAACAAAGCCAATCGGCTTTTCAGGCTCGGATGTGTTGCTAAAAAGCTTGAATCAACTGTCATTGGCAGCAAAAGCACTGCTTACACGCTTATGTGCATCCTTAGCGGCAAGAACATAGATTATATTATAGAGCCTAAAAGACATTACCTAGAGCCAACTCCATAGCATTGGCTCTAGGACAGGATATAATTTCAGGAAAATTCAAAAAATGGAAAATGAGTTGAGCAAGTACCTCGCGAAATCACTTCACTCCGCAGAAGGGTACTCATCCGAAGAATGCAACGGCGGTGCAGTCATTGAACTACTCTTTGACTTGCAACTAATGCAAATAGAGACTCTCGAAGAATTCAAAAAAAGAGAAACCGAATTAGAAGTGCAAGAACTCATTCAAGAGTACCAGAACAGATAAAAGGTCCAACGCGTCATGAAAACTTGGCACCAATTAACTGCGCCTGCCTTAAGCAGTCGAGACTCATACCAATAACATGTTGCACAAACAACAACAGCTGAAACAAAGATGAGTCAATACCCCACAGAATGGCATCTCGATGAAGCTGCTCTGGATTGGCTGGATCAACTTCTCGATCAGAGATACCGCAAGGGCGTTAACAGCCATGATCTCTCGACTCATACACGTGCACGAGAAATGGTTGATTTATGGCGTGCACAGATGGGATCAAGACGCCATCAAGAAGATCCATAATCGAACACAGTGTGCGAAAAGGATCTGAACAAATAACTCTCGATTGATCACCATCAATAGTGCCAACATTTAACAATGATGCCGAGTCGATTCTTGAACGAATGATCCCCTTAACAGGAGTCGGATTAAAAGAGTTCAACGAGGCCAAAGCATAATCACCAAAACCCCAAAGAGTGCAATTCCCGCTCCTATCAAGTCACCAATATCTGGCATATATCCATTAAATTGCCTAGCCCAGACAAATGACAGAACTATAAAAAACCCACCATAAATTGCATAAATCCTACCGAAGTCGGAAGTGGGCTGCAAGCAAGGCACAAATCCATAGCCAACCAATGCCATCACTCCTAAAGCGGCATAAATCCAATTTTTCCCTTCCCTAACACTTTGCCAAACGAGCCAACCGCCACCGACTTCCAGAAGCCCCGCAGCAATAAACAGAAGGACAGATGAAACAATCGCTTGAGGAGTCCAGACGAAAGAAGTCTGCGCGGTTGGTGCAATGACTGCATCAGCAACGGATTTGCCATCTACGTCATCAAATTGATTGTTGATAGCTGGCCAGCAAGGTCTCTAAGCTATCAATAGCCATGTTTTTTGAAACTGTAAGCACCAAATAGCACACAGAACGAAAACTATAAAAACCCTTCAAAGCCTCCAAAGCATATTAAATTAACAAACCAAAAAGATGGGCATTCAAAAACAAGATTAACAATCACCAGAGAAGTAAGAAGACAACTTGAAATTCGCAGAGGAGAACCAACCCATCTTGGGACTATTGCTTACCACCCGTCCACATATTGTTTTCTGGGCCACCAGTCCAAGCCGATGAGCTCAGTCGGGGCTCCTCAGCCAAGATTCCATTCTGAAGATCTTGGCCGAGTTCAGAGGGCGTGACCGGACCATCAACGCCAATCATCAGAAGGCTGATCATCAGGAGAGTTTCCATATCTTCATGGGCAACACACCCTTGATAGCCAGAAACAGCAACAGGTTCGATCGATCAACCATGGACATTTGCCACAATCAGCTGCTACGACAAGTGATCACAAACATGCTGAGTTGAAGAAATTCAACGACAGCTGAGAACCCGGCGAAGTCAGACTTCTATTCATGTTGAACCAATGCTCAAATCCGTTAGAACCGGTGAACAAGCCTGGTGGAGAAGTCTGGCTTGTGAATGGTGAGGAACAACTGCTTGTGCAGTTCAAGCCCGACTCATCGCTGACTCCAGGGCAGTGGGTGGAGTTGAGGACCTACTCATGGGTTCGTCCCCAACCTCCAGTCCCTCTGTCGAGGCGAAAGCTGTCGAACCAGATCGCCAGTGAGACCTGGAAGCATATGGTTCAGGTCGGCTGGCGGCGATGCGCACCGCCAGTGCGCTTACGAAAAAGTTAAAGCGATCAATCAGCGCGGAATATAATCCATAGGGTCATCGACATTCCCGAAGCCGCAGGGTGTTTCAGCACGACCGCCGGGCAACATGTTGGCGGGAATCATGCCGTCTCTATAGATCTCGCAGAGCTCCTCAGGGGTCCGACTATCAACCCAAGCCTGAAAAGTTGAATCATCAGAGGCAATCAGCTGAGCAATCAACAAAAATTCGTGCACGGCTATTGGTTTTGATGACCGCACCAACTCTGGATCAAATCTGCTTTTCAAGCAGGCTTTCATTCAATAGCTCAACATGCTGACACCCTCCAGCAAGTGGTGGATTGCCTTGCAGTTAAAGCCCCATACAGCTTCTCAATACCTCAAACAGGTCAAACCCGAAACAACAGCCCAACTCGCAACAAGCCCTATCCAGTCTGCTAGTTCAGCAAAGGAAGCTGGCGCTTAAGCTCTACTAAGCATCTGCACAACACCAAAAACAAATAGAGCCAAAACGATGAAAGCAAGAAATGACTTACCGCGATTGGCGATACCACTTTGAATCATCTGGATCATGTGTTCCCTATCACTTAATTCAAGCCGAATAAATATCAGCAAACTTTTCGACTTTGCGCTATGCATTCGAGCGACTCAGCATGCACAAAAGATACCCAGATTTCTACCATTGAAATCGATCAAGTAGCGACTGAACCCCTATCGAGCCGAAATGATTCAGCGCATGGGTGATCATGAGCATCTTTGCTCATCACCGAAATGACGACTCTCTGCAAGCCACAGGGCTCAGGCTCAAGGACTGAAGGAGGCGACACGGTTCCGACTGAACGAGACATCAATCAACGCACTTCAAGAGCTATACGCCTGGGGCGCTGAACAGGCGAGGGCAGAAGCCCCTACAGCAGCGGCAAGGCTCAACCAGCGAACTCACGCAAACGAAACTGATTCTCAGCAGCATATT
>QCUI01000023.1 GCA_003210775.1 Synechococcus sp. AG-679-A04 | reverse complement strand
AATATGCTGCTGAGAATCAGTTTCGTTTGCGTGGCTGGGCCATTCGTCGTAAGCCGCTCGGCCGCATCTGCGGCTAACGTTGCGCAATATTAAGGAGGCGGGCTTCGCTGCCTTCTTTTGCCGCCTTTTTTTACTGCCTTCGTTTCACTGCCGTATCCATGACCTACCCCTTCGGCGCTGCCAGAACCGAGTTAGAGAAATCCTTTGCGCTGCCGTCTGTGCCGCCGACCTCCGAGCTTGAGGTGGGCTCCGACGCTCGCCAGCTCAGTGAGTCCGACCTGGCGGTGGCTCTGTTTGAGCATCCCGACCACTGAACCAATTGTTGAATGGACTGCGTCGTTCCTGACCAAATCACCTCTAGGGACATCGATCGCGTGATCGAGATGGCCTGGGAAGATCGCACCACGTTCGAGGCCATCGAATTCCAGTTCGGTCTGTCTGAAGCAGCAGTGATCGCACTGATGCGTTCCGAGCTCAAATCCGGCTCCTTTCGTGCCTGGCGGAAGCGAGTGAGCGGTCGGAGGACCAAGCACGGCAGCATCAGTCCGTCCGATCGTTTCCGTGCGGCATGCCACAAGTGAAATGACAACGTTCAAAGCTCATGCCAGGCGCAGCGTGCTGATCACCGGAGCCTCCAGTGGCATCGGTTTGGCTACAGCTCATCAGTTGCTCGATCGTGGCTGGCGGGTTTTCGCTGCCGCCCGTCGGCTTGAGGCGATGCAAACCTTGAGTAGTCGAGGTGCTGAGCTGCTGTCTCTTGATCTCGCCGACCAGGCCTCCTGCCACCAGCTGGCCGATGCAGTCAGCTGCGAAGTTGGGGCGTTGGATGCCCTGGTTAACAACGCCGGCTACGCGGACACGGGTCCGGTGGAGACCATGCCCATCGAGCGCGCTCGGGCGATGTTTGAAGTGAATGTATTTGGGTTGATCGGCCTCACCCAGATGTTGCTGCCGCCCATGCGGCAACGACGTTGCGGCCGCATCGTGAATCTTTCATCGATTGCCGGCCGTTTTGTGACTCCAGGAGCCGGCTGGTATGGCGCCAGTAAGCATGCGCTCGAGGGCATCAGTGATGCTCTGCGTCTGGAGCTGCATAGCTTTGGTGTGCAGGTGGTGCTGGTGGAGCCGGGATTGATCCGTACCGGCTTCGAAGCGGTGAGTGAGGTCTCATTGCAGCAGCAATCGACCGATCCGGTGTGGGGGTCAATGATGCGTCGTGTCGCAGCTAGCTGGGCTGATGGCTTTCGTCGCGGCTCCTCGCCTGAGCTGGTGGCCCGCACCATCGCCTCGGCTCTGGAGACAACGAGACCCAAACCCCGCTACCGCTGCGGCAAAGAGTCCGAAGCACTGTTCCTGCAACGGTTGATTCCCACCGAGCTGTGGGATGCACTGGTGCGTCAACGCATGATCGGCTAGTGACACTCAGGCCTCACAGCGCCAGCCACTGACGCATGATTGCCTGGTGAATCCACTTAGGCACAAAATCAATTTCAGCGCGTTTGTTCCAGTGTTATGTGAATGGTGAGGGGATCATTGAAAGGCAATCCCCTGTTTCAGGACAACAAGTCTGAAGATCTGCAGGATTTGTAATCGTCCGCGCTTTGATAGTCGTCTGCGCGTGGAAACAAATTCACACAATGGCTGGCTCCAGCATTGATGGTGACATCAGTTTGAAGCCGGCGTCCTTGATTTTCTGGTTCGACACGCGGGCATTCATGCTGCGTTCGTTCTCCGAGTTGGAGTAGCTCCAGAGCACCGGAGGCAGTCCATCCTGATCGCAGATCAGGGTGGAGAGTTCCCGTCGACTGAGCTGCATGTCGTCGACCAGGTTGTAGATGCCTGACAACTTCTGATCGGATACGAACTGCACGCCTCTGGCGATATCGACAAGGCCGCTCCAGGCATTGATGGCATTGCCATTTTTGGGCACCTGCTGGCCGGCGGCCTCACGGATCATGCCCACCATGTCGCGACCGGGTCCGTAGATTCCGCCTAGCCTGAGCACGCAGATGGAGGTGTCTGGGCGGTCAATGTCGAGCATCAGCTCTTCGGCAGTCGCCAGCATGCTGTTGACTTGAGATCCGGAATCCAGGGCTGAGTATTCCCAAGCCTCCTCTCCCTGTCGGTCTCCATACACGCTGACGCTGCTGATGTAAGTGATGTGGAGTGGTTGTGTGCTGGGTCGGCGCCGCAGTGCGCCGACCAGGTTGCGCATGCCGCGGGCGAACACATCGCTGTAGCCATCGTTCTGCCTGGTGGGGGCCACGCTGATCAGTAGGCCCTGCAGCTCGGCAAGAAAAGAAAGATCTGGATCTGGGTCCGTGATGTCGAGCTGTCGTACGTCATTCATCAGTCCCCGTAGTTCGCGCACGTTCTCAACTGAGCGGGTGGTGGCGGTGACGGGCAGGCCTGCCCTTTTCATTCGCATTGCCACAGCAGTGCCGACGTATCCACTGCCGATCACACCGTATCCGAGAACCATGTTTGCTGTTCGTGTCAACCTCTTTTAACGGATCTTGACCTGCCACTGTTGCGGCGACGCTGACCGTTTAGCCGTTCTATTTGTGCGGGCTTGCTGATGATGCGCCATCCATGATTGGCTGCCCTGATTGCGATGTGCAGTCCATGGACGACGAGAACCTGATGCAGCTGGAGCGCCTGCGCACCGTTCTGGAGGTGGCAAGGCGCAACGGTAATCAGCTGTTCATCGACAACATCGAGCGTGAGATCGCAGCCCTGGAACGCGGTGATTGCTCCCCCATCGTGGAGGAGTACCTCACTGAGGAGGAACGATCTTGAGCTTCAGCAGTGCCGCATCAGCTCTGCCGGGCGCGCTGTGGAGAAGCGCGGCGATGCTGGTGTTGTTCACGCATCCCTGCTGGGCCGGTCTCGACAGCTATACCGAGCTTGACCGGGTCAATGGCTGGTTGATTGAGCGCAAGCAGGGGGCCGATGGTTCTTTGAGCTGTCGGGCGTATCTGCCTTCCGGCGCATCCTGGTTTAGCGGCAACATTCATCTCGATGCCCGCGGTGAGCTTGTGGTGCCGGCTGGGCGCAGCTTTGAAGCGGAGCAACAAGAGATTGAGTCGGTGAGGGCGGCTCTGGACCGCTGCGGTCGTGATTTCCTCTATTTGCCCCTTTGAAGGCTGCTGATCAGGAGCGATTAAACGTTGCGGACTGGCACAACGGTCATCCCCACTGGCGCCAGGGCGATCAGGGCCAGCTTCATGTGCTGAATCCCGAAGGGGATGCCCACGATGGTCACGAAGCAGGCCAGAGCGGAAGTCAGATGACCGATTGCCAGCCACCATCCCGCCACTAGAAACCAGAGCACGTTGCCGATCAACCCCATAGATCCGGTGCCCAGATCATCGCGGCCGCGTAGATCACGGCGGTTCACGGCTTCCTGCCCAAAGGGCCAGAGCGAAAAACGCCCGATCACGAAACAGGAACGAGCCCAGGGCAGCCCCACCACTGTGATTGCGCAGATCAATCCGGCCAGCCACCAGCCCAGGGCCATCATCAATCCGCCGAGCACCACCCAGAGGATGTTGAGCAGGGAACTCAGCATGGGGCCCGCCTCGAGAATCGCGATCTCTCAACACAATGGCCTGCTTTCGCGCATCTGCTGAGGATCGTGTTCAATTGCACCAGTTCATTAGCAGAGATGACCGCATCACCGGTGCAGCACTTTCTTGAGCACCTTGGCCGTGATCCGGTTCTGCAGGTGAGGGTCCAGGCGGCGGTCACGGCGGATGAGGTGGCTCAGCTTGCCCAAGAGCTCGGTTATGCCGTTTCAGGCAGCGATCTTCTGATGTTGTCCGGCCGCAGCACGGCCGGGGTGCGCGTCACACGCGTGGATCACCCCGGTGAATATCCAGGCCGTTATTACTGAATTCAGCTGTGCTCATTCAGTTGCATTCGTCACAGAGAATGTCGCAGCCTTCGGGCAGTCTTCTTGGAGTCTGAGAGCTCAAGTGGCAGCAAGGTTTGTCAACAACGTTCGTGTGCGCTGCAAAGAGGGTTGCGAAGACAGATTCAGCGCTGTGAGGGATCAATGGGTCAATCCCGAAGGGATGCTTGAGGCGTACTGGACCAAAACTGGCGAACGCACCTACTGCTTTGTCGGTCTCTGGGAGAGCGAGCAGAAGCTGGTGGCGGCAAGGCCTCAGATGATTGAGCATCTCAATTCAGTGCGCGATTTCTTTGAGGAGCTTTCGCCACAGCTCGGCGTGACCGACCCTGTCTCCGGTCCGGTGATCACCCATAAGCCTTGAAGCCGACGCACGAACAAAGATGGAACCCGCTGATTGGTCTTCTTGCCAGCGGAATCATCACCTGCCTGTTGATTGCGACCATTGGCCCCAATCCTCTGCTGTTGGCTTATTTGTTGTTTGCGGGATTGGTCTGGATACTGTTGGCGACCGGGGTGCTGGATCAGTGATTGCTTTGCCAGTTCACGTCGATTTATGCAAATCAGCTGGCTGATTCGTTAAGTCATTCAGACGTTCCGCACAACCTGGTGGATTTGCGTCAACGTGGACTCACCCGAGGCTGCATTCCGCAATACGACCCCGGGTTTGTCACGAGCGAACGGCCACCTCTGAACGGTCGCAGGGAGATCATGGCGAGCCTCTTGGCACCCTTGTGGCATCACTTGTACCGCATCGCCTGACAAATGCACCGTCTGCATCAGTCGAGGACGTAATTCATGGGGTTGTCCCCATTGAAGCTGCTGCATGGGGTCTGTGCCCTGCCGCCGGGAAGCATGGTTTCGGGAATCAAACCATCCTTGAACCCCTGGCAGAGTTCAGCTGGTGGTCTGCTGTCCACCCAGTCCTGGAAGTCGAAATCACTCCATGCCAGCAGTTGCGCGATCAACAGAACTTCTTGCATGACATCTCTGGTCTGAATGCATTGCTAGCTAAGCAACAGGTTGATGGGCTGTCCGGGCAAGCTGCTCTTGTTGATCACCGATCAGGACTGCTCTTTCTGGCGCAGGCTTGCATATTGTTTGCCGGGCCAGAAGAGCAGTTTGAAGTTCGGATAAATCGACAGGAACCCAAGGGTGAGGATCAGCGATTGCATGCCAACAAAGGGAAACACCTCATAGCCAGGCATGAGGCTGCTCAGCACTGCGATGTAGAGCCAGTGTTTCTTGAGGCGCTGCCCCAGATCTCTCCATCGTCTCCAAGTGATCGGTAGAAATAGAAAGACGTACAAAATTTCACCCAATAGCCACACTCTGACGGCGTGATCTGTGACCCATTGGTTGATCGCTATTGATATTTCTACGTAAGAGCTGCTGAAATACCCTCTGAAAATCAGGGCAAAAACGACAAAGAAAATCAAGCCTGCTATCAACGACCTAAAGATGGTGCTACCCCAGTAATCAATGCGACCCATCTCTCCTTCGAAAGAGAAGAAAGAAGATTTTTCTTCAGTCATATCAATCAGGCTTCAGTCATTGAACGCTACCTGAACCAACGCTGAACGCCCACTTTCAGCTTGCTTGCGCCTTGTTTGTTGGTTGTTGTTGAGGCAGATATCGCGTGCATCCGCCACAACCACCTGCACAAGCTCGGCATGGACGCGGGTTTTGGCTTCTCCTGGCAAGACACGCTGCTCGCCGACTTCTTGGATCTGCATCACTTCTGGAGTGCTTAGAGATACAGCACCCATTAGGGTGATAGCGGCACCTAGCAGGCCTGAGCGGTAAGACATGGAATAGCTTGCGGTGGAGAGGACTCCGTTCCAATCACCCTCCGCTCTTTCACCGGCTCACCTGTTGACCTGATGCAACCCTATCTGTGATGTTGCTCACAGTTGGGCAGCGACTTCACTGGGAATCAGATGCCGGAATCATGTGTTGATGAACAGGGTTCACTCTTTTCGGATCATCTCTGACCCACCCAAACGTCGCCCTCTAGTAGCGAGTTTGTATATTTCTTCGTGAATGTTTGGGGACTCTTTTGCAAACCAATCAGCGTAATGAGCCGGCGATATCTTTTTGGGGCCAAAGTCTAAGACTTGATACTCAAGCGTCATAAAATTGAGGCCAAGCTGATAGCCAAGCTCAACAAGAAGTTTACCGCTCCGAGATGGTAATTCAATACTGGTTTGGGATTGTCTTAGCGATACTTGGATCGTTTTGGAAGATATCGAATGATCCCCAGAGATGTCTTTGATTCTGATGAAGAGAGCTGATCCAAAGTCGCGCTTGATCATTAATGTGCTTTCAGCTCTGATTTTCCATTCGCAGTGCAATTGATCAGAATGGGTGGTCACGCTCAGAAAGGATGCATCGACAGCGAGGCGCTGATCAGACTTTCTTTTATTGCCTGAAATCCCAAGCATAGAAAGCAACCATTTCATATCTTCCCTTCAATCTTGTCTCGCCACTCTATGTGTTGAAATCCGCTTATGTTCATGATTTACACGATACTTAACGCATTGTTCTGTTGTATTTCGAGGGCCATAAATAGTCTAATTTTTATCTGTTTTACGCGCTAAATCTTCTGATTTGTATTAATCAGCGCGAGATTGTTGTTGCCCGTCAGGATTGCTAACAGCACGATTCTGATGAGCGTGGCAGTTCTTGCAAGCAGTGTTTTGGACGCTGTTTAGTCGGCGGTGTTGTCCTTTTGTCACGGCAGGGGATGGCGCACTGAAGCTTGGTGGGAGATTATTTGTGCAATTGCACATCAAGACAATGACTAAGAACCCTTTCCAGGCATTAGTGGGTGCAGATCGCGATGCTTATTTCTGGATCAAGAAGAAGTTCTGCCTCGGCGAATACCAGATGGGAGCCCTTGTCTGGTTTTCTGGGCTCATCATTGGAATCCTTCTCGGAGTTTGGATCGGCTGAATTTGTCAGTGCTTGTCCAATGGCGTGGACGGCTGCTTCAGATTGCTCTTTAGGTCAGGGCCGTGGCCGGCTTGTTCTCATCTTTGACGCTGGTTTCCACGACGGGTGGGAACAGCATGAACACCAGGCAAGTGAGGATTTCATCGAGACCGTCGTCATCGAGAGCTTGTCGCGAGGATTCTCCTGAGATCGAGAGCCATGCCAGCAGTGCTTCCCCATCGCTGTGATCCACTTTGGTCATTTCGCCTTGATCGTTGTCGACCGTTTCCATGCCATGACGGTCTTCCAGGATCGCCACCACCCTCTCCAGTAGATGCTGGCGGTTGAGCCCCTCCTCCGCCTTCATTTCCACGAAAAGATCTGCCCCCTCGGTCTCAAAGCGGACGTTGTAGAGCTTCGCTGCCATTCGTCGTTCCTTGAGGACTTCCGTGTGAAGGGTGTCCATGCAGTATCGGCAGGACCGGTCCTTACGGCAACGGACGTTGGTTTTCAGCTCAACGTCAGCTGCAGAAAAGCGTCGTCCACCTCCACCATTTCGTTGTCGTCTTCATGGCTGTTGCAGCGGTAGAGCAGGTTGATGATGCGCCCCATCTCAAGGTTCCGATCACTCACCTCTTGCCAGAGTCTGCGTGTCAATTCCTGATCGGCCAGAACGAATTGTGCGTCGACTAGTTCGCGGGTCAAGCTGAAGTAGGTCTGACGGTCGTTGCGGGCACGGCATTCATATCCCGTCAGCACTGTTTTAGTGAGCAGCTTCTGTTCACTAGGTCGGTTCTTGGAGACCTGTTCGTCATTCAGCCCTAGCTGCACGGCACCAATTCGCTGGTCTTTCATGCTTTTCATCCTCTTCGCTCAGTCTTCAGTCTGATTCGCCCGCTAAGCGAGAGAATCAGTGTTCCTACTCAGATCAGCTGTGGTGAAAGGTGATCGGATTCAGCTGGTGAAGGTCATCCGCGACGATGGAGTTGATGACGACCTCACGCGCAGGACCTTTTGCAGTTATGACGAGGCCTATGACGAACTCGAACGTTTTTATGCTGATCTCTGTTGTTCCGATGATCGCGTTGAGTATTCAATAACGGTGGCAGATTCGGGGGAAACGAAAAGCTAAAGATAGCTTTGACTCTTTAATGTCATTACTGAGGTGAGGTTTGCTCAGCAGCGATACTTCGTTGACGCCTCTCGAAATGATCCTTGAAAGCTCTTCTTGATTTCTCGGATGATGCGAGTCTGTTCACGAGGAGTGCTGTGTCGTGTGCCGACAACTCCCCGTTGATTCCCCACTTCAGGCAAGACAGTGGCGCCGGAGTCTGGCCTCTCATCTGCGGTACAAGCGGTTGAATTCTTGTCACCCTAAAGTCAGCAAACGCAGACAAATAAGCAAATAACCTGAAGAAGTGGGGCTTTGTCTGAGTACAAATCACCATCAGATTTGCATTTTTGACTGAATCGGTCAGTAAAAACTTGCAAAAGCTGCACCCAGCCTTGGCTGCGGGATCATGCCTGGAACCGCTTGGCTGGCTTGAAGGTGATGAGTGGAGCATGAGCAGGGCCGCACAAGCGGGTGTGGTGTCTTTGGCCGTGCCTCAGCATTGTTTTTGCCTGCTGGAATCCTGTTGCAGCCGCGATTTGGTGGCTCAGGCCAACTTCTTCTGCCTTTGACTAGCGCATTAAAGGCGACAGTAAAACATGCATTAACAGATACAGGCTGACTCCAATTAGGACGGTAGGGAGTGTAAAACTCATCAAAAACCTCCGACTTTCATAGTCTTATAGGGGGTAATTGCTGGCGCTGTAGTTGTTGCCACACAAAACTTTGATGAGGTAATAATGCTTAGGGGTATATGCTTAGCGCTATTTCTATTGCTTGATCCCAGCACTTGCCTGCATTGGTATCAGTCTTTGGCTCTGATTCTGGTTGCGGCATGAATGAATTGAAGTGATCCTGTCGCTCTTGAAGAGTTGGGATCAGTATTTGCGATTTTCTGTTCCCGTTTTTTTAGGCTGATTCCTGAGCGAATCTGAGAATGAATAGTCGTAGATACTTTCAGAGCACAGGCAGAAGGTGTGGTTTAAAGCATCGAAGTCATCGACTTGCGCAACCCTTTTGATCGGATCAGCTCTTCAACGCTTTGTTGCGCTGATCGTCTTATTAATAGTCCTTCCAGCAATGTTTCAAAATCCCAGAAACATGGCACTACTGCATTGTTTGTAACTGATCTGTTGATCAGCTAATTCTTTCGAGAAAGTGCTTTGCAGGATTGATTTGGCTCACCATCATTGTCGTAATAAATGTGCTTGTTTATGTGATGATCTTTCTGGTGGATTTGTTGCGCTGGCTTAGTTTCTGCCGTGCCAACGCCTTGGATGCATGTCTGGCTTTTTGAAGATTCTTTGCACTCGCCTCGTCAATTCGGCTTTGTTGCTTTGCCTGGGCTTGGGGCTGCTCCTTACGGCATGTTCCAACGCTGGTGTTGCTCTGAACAGTAATCCTGTTGTGCTGGAATCCGTTTCAATGGAATTAGGCGAAGCAGATCAGCCTCTTGTTGATTCTGGTTCGCTGGATGACGCAATCAAAGATTCTGGTCTCTGAGGCCTGATGTCGCCCACGACACCACACGATTGCATGATGCTCTCGTAATGAGTATGTGTACTTAGGCTTGAAGTTTTCTCCGATGTTTTCTTTCGTCGTCCTTGGCGCGGTCGTGGGGCTCACGATTTATTTGCGGGCAACCAGTGAGCTGTCCAAGCTCTACTGAAATCTTTTGCCAGGCTTAGCCTTCAGTTCTCATCGCACTGTTCCCATGGGCGTGATCGGCTGGTTGTTGCAGTGGCCTGTTCGAGCCTTGGTTCTGCTGCTCGTTGCAGCGATGCCCCTGGGTGTGGAACTGGCCGGTTTTCAGGCGGCTTTTTCATCGGCCGTCACCATTGGTTTGCTGGGCACGCTTCTGATCTTGCCTTTGAAATTCGTGTTGGCGCTTCCCTGGGCTGTGACCAGTCTTGGCGGATTGATTGCCCCAGTCAGCTGGCTGTTCGACTGGTTGATCACTGTGATTCTCTTTGGTTTGGCGGCGTCATTGATTGATGGTTTTCGTCTGAAGGAAGGCCTGCGCAGTGCCGTGCTCGGCGCCGTGGCTTACAGCGTTATCAGTGCTGTCTTTATCCGAGTCCTTGGCCTAGCTGATGTTGGGCTCATCCGGGCCGCTGTAGGAGGCTGATGGCTCATGGCCTTGAGCGCATTCAGGCCGATCGCCAAGATGAGCAAATACACCTGGCCACACAGCTTCACAAAGCGCCTAGATTGTTTACACAAGTTCACAAGAGTGTGATGAACGACTATTCCGCGGCCATTTATGGCCTGATCGCATTTTCGGCCGTCATCACTGCAGGTGTGGTTTATGTGTTGGCTCAGCCCACGGACCTGCCTTCGGCTAAGAAAACGAGCAACTGAGTGATGACTTCTGCACTGATACCACTGGCGTACACCGCTGCATGCGCGTTTGTACTTTTATCGGTTTTTCGTGGCTTGACTTTGTCTTTTAAAAAGCAAGCCAGAAAAGTTGACAGAACAGGTTTAAAGACCACTCACCCTGAATTGCTTGATGAAAACGGGTTTATCACTAAAGAGGAGCTACTTGTTGTTCATTTCGGTGGAATCGACGGTAATGCCTTGTCTGTCAACTCTTAATTGTGGATGGTGAGCTGATGGAAGTTCTTACGGCGATTGCAATCGTGCCCTTTATAGCTGCCCTCGCGATCGGTGCACGACAAGCTGAGCGTGAGGAAAAATGATTTTTGCTCAGTTTGTTTGTGGTTGGATCCGATCTATTTGTGGTCTGAATGGGGTTGCTTGATGTTAACCCTGGCTTTTTGCGGAATTCTTGCGTTGCTCAATGTCGGCTTCGTTATGTTTGTACTGTTTGTTGATAAGTTGTTTGTTTAACCTTGTTGATTCTGACTCCAAACAGATTGCTGGTTGATACCTTTTAGGCTCTCAAAATAATATAGTTATGCTTAGCTTTTAATGGTTATTTGATTAATAGTTTTGTTCGTCTAGGTCAAACTACTTCAGTCGAGAGGATCAATAAAGAGGACACGACATGGTGGTTCCCCTGGCTACGGACATGCCGCTCAGCTTGGACAAGCCAATAGCTTGAAAGCTCTTGAACCATCTCTCAACGGCTTCACGCTCTTCTTTGTTGCAGCGCTCAAGAATTTCACGTTGAAGGACTTGTCGAATCTGGGGGTCCATTACAAAAGTTAATGCCCATAGATTCTGGCAAGTTCTCCCCTGACGCTTCGTTGGCTTGATTACGGAAGGATGTTCAAAATGCTTCTGTGGCCTTGGCTTTAAGCATTTTCACCCAGTCCTGAAAGTCCTGTTTATTGCATGAGCACAACAGATCAGCTCAAAGCTTCGCTTTGAGCTGATCTGTTGTGAGACCTTTGAGGTGTCTGAGATAGGCCTGCTGCATCATCTCGGCCGGTGTGATGCCGATGTCCTTGCAGTAGGAACGATATTTTGCGTAGACCTGTTCAACCAAATTATCCTTTTCGGCCATCGAGTCATCCGTCAAATGCTGAAGAGCTGGCTGAAGCAGCTTTTGGGTGATGAGCTAAAAAGAAACCCCCGCCGAAGGCAGGGGTCCTGAAAGTTCAACGTGAGTGTGTCCTTGTTTCCACCACGTGAGCTTTGCTCCTCACACAAACAATGTAGCCATTCGACTGGCACAGTGACACTATTTGGCAGACCGGTCTCTTGAATGGCATAGAGGAGCTGCTAGAACTCATTCAGTTGGCTCTCCTCACAGAGATTCCAACTCCTCACACCCACTGAAGGCCCTTTGGGCCTTTTTTTTTGCTGTTTGTGATGATGTCCCTGCTGCTTCCTGGACAGCTGATTTGCCCGCCTCACACCACCGCTGGTGCTTCTCAATAAAAAAGCCTGCCACTGGGGCAGGCCGGGTGATGGGGTTTCCAAAGCTAGGTCGCTGCGACGCTAGATGCAGGGTTTGCTCGCAAGTGTTTCAAGACTGTTATTAGTTCATTCAGGCCTGAAGGGCGGATTGCGTGACTCCACGTATGCCGTTCACGCATGAACATTTTCATAAAGCACCACACGATTTGGTGCATACGGCCGGGTGATGGAGAATGCTTGGCTTGAGCGGTGAACTGCCCTGATTCGGGGGCGGTTCTTTGATTGGGACAGAACGCTTTGCCATTGAGTCTTCCAGGGCAATGCTCTGAACCAACGGCGATACCAGTTGCTGAGCTAGTTCCAGCACTCTGGCCTCTGCAGGCGAGGCAACCCTTCGCCTGCGCTGCTTTTAGAGACAGGGTTGGTCAGGCTGCGCGTTTGTCATCTTTGAGCCAGATGTTTCTCCTGCTGTCAGGAAGCCTCACAACTGATCTTTCGTAACGACTGCGGCAGCTCTGTCTGAGCAGATGTTCTTCCGCTTCTTGCAGAAGAATTGTCAGTCTTTGATCCGTCATCACTGAGTCACAAAGGGCATCACCATTGAGAAGCAGACCGCATGATTGTCAAGACATTTGATTCTGAGGTCTTTGTTAATTCTTCCGCGATGATGATGTGGGCCTTGCTTGTGGCTTCTGCTTGCCCTTGTGCGTAACGCGATCTTCACAACATGAAGCGAAAGTTACATGGTGGGGACTTGCAAATCTTTGCTTCTTGGTGTTGCTCTTTCATGTGATGGGAGGCCAGACTAATCACAACCAGGATTAGGTATGGCTCGTCGTCGCGTCTTCCCAAGTCCTGAGACAAGGGGCGCCCAGAAACTTTACGATTCGCTGATTGTGACTGGGGTTGGTATTGCGTTGACCGGTATCGTCACGACTTGCTATTTGGCTTTATCTGAAGCTGCCACTGCACCCTTTGATGCTTGGATTGCCGGTAAGACGTTTTTTTAGCAGTCAACCTTGGCATTTCACGGGCTCCACAGCACTGAATGGCTAATTCGCTGAGATGCTGCAGAGTGCGTTATTCATCAAATAAAATAATTTAGATCATTAACATTTGATTGATAGGAGGAATTTTGCAGTCGTAGACCTATAGGTGCGAAGCAGAATCTCAATGTCCCATTCCAGTCGCATCTGCCTGACATCAAAGGGATCCACGATTGATGCTCTAGGAGGTGGTCAGTACAGAGTCTGCGATCATGGCCGCAGCTGCACTGTCACAGAAGGTCTCTGGGCTGCGTATGAATCCTTGCGTGAGCTCGAGCAAAAGCGCGTTCACTGATTCAGCTATCGGCTTCGAGTCGCTTGAACTGCTCAGAAATAGGGGCGATTAGAGCCTTTGATTCCTCTTCACTGAGGTTGAGGTTTTCGGCTGCCTTCTCGATCAGAGCTTCAAGCGCTCGCCTTTTGCTGATGTCTTTCATCGCTGCTTTCTAGCGTTTCTTCCCTTTAGATGCACAAGTCGAGTCTTTACGACGAAACAGACTCTTCATGAATGAAGGGTGGATGATCCCTTCAGCCTTGGCTCTGAACCGGCTCGTAACGGAGGTTGAGGTCATCTCCCAACACCATTAAGAAAGCGATTTCCGATTGGAACGAGAGCAGATGACAAGTCTGTTCTGCTCCATTTGGTCCGTAGCAAAAGGTTTCGAAATTAGATGGATCTCTCTCCGAATCGAACACTTCGCCGTTCCTCAGCACAAATCTCGTCATCGTCGTTGAATGCCTTGATGGTTTGGTAGCCAGAGGGAGTGAGCGAGTCAGGTCTTGATTCAGGCCAAGTCCTGATCCTCTGACAAGCCGTGTACCTATGGCATTAGGGATTCGTGGGCAGAGGGTTTCTGGCCTGAACAAGCCAGGCAACCACCATTGATGCGATAAGGGGCCAGATGACCTCGCAGGCAACACGTTCCACGGAAAAACAGCACCTGCCCCAGTTCTCGAGCATGGGCATCGGTCAATGGAAGTCGCAGCCAACTGTCCGGCACTTGTCCCGTTAACGCTCTGCGTTGACGCTGTGCATCGTCTCGTCTCTTTCGTTCTTCACGATCGTTCTTGGTGCAGACGCCCTCGACTTGAAGTTCTCGGGAACAGACCAGACAAGCAGTGACCACAGGCTTTTTGCGCGTTGTGTTGGTTGAAAGCTTGTCCCCTGCTACTTCTCTCTCTCTTCCACAGCTGCAACGGCACCACCAATAAGCGTTACCACTCTTGGTACGACGTTCGGAAGCGCGAACAACAGTCAATCGCCCATAGATCTCGCCAACACGATTGCGGGGTCTCGATGGCATGCCAATCTCCACATTTCGATGAACGAGCAGCGCGCTCAGTTTTCAAGCCTTATTTTTCATCATTGGTCAGGTCGACACCAATCTCCTTCATTGCACTGACGGTGTCATTGACTGAGGGAACCACTGCAACCCGCCTTTTCAGTTTGTCTAGCGGTTGGAGCAACCAAGTCCAGATAGACGATGGATGCCCTTGCTTTTGAGTCTCCATGCTTTCAACTGTGAACCGCATTGAATTTAGCGTTTCTTTTCCGTGCCGTTTGTAACACTGCGACTCTCCATAACGATCAGGCCGGTTTGTTGATTATTAATTTCAGGATTTGATCATGTGGCCACAACAATTTCAATCATTCTGAAAAGTCAACCTCTGATCTCATCATTCACATTGGTTTTTGCGTTCAGAAGACGTCCAACAATTCTGGTTGTTTCCCCCTCACCCACATTTAAGTCTGATAGCTCCTGAAATTTATTGAAAAAAAGTTGATCGATTTCTTCGCAGAAATTGTCGTAGAAGATTGAAAGAGCTTTTTTTTTGTCTTCGCCATAGAGCCTTTCCATCGTCATCACTCACGCAATTTATCCATTGTATCAAAAGTTAGCCGGGATGAGCTGAATGGCTTGGTTCCTCCTGTTGGAACTCATCAAAGAGAGCTGATGTAGCGAGTGCTTGCTTCGTGGCTTTAAGCTGTTCAATGGGTTTGTACCACGATTGCTCCAATCCCTGAATGTCTTCGCCTGACCAAACAAACGCAGGCAGCATCTGCCCAAAGTCCCTTGACGTTGATAGCGTTTCAACGTGTCAATGGATTAGACCATTCAATGTTGCAAAGGTGGCCTTCATGAATTACTTTTCAAGGCATAGTTGGATGGCGGATCAGAAAAATATTCTTTGGATAGTCACTGCAAATTGTGTTTATTAAATATGGCAACTGGCCCTCTGTCAGGCATGTGATGCTGTGCTGAATGATACTTTCTGCAGGTTTTTTTGGCGTGGACTTCCTGGCTCTATGATTGGCTCTTCGCTTCAAGCGTTTTGCTACATCGGTTCGGCAACGGGCGACACCTGATGTGGTGTCATTCATTTCAGGCCGATTGATTTTTTGTCCGAAGGTTGTTTTGCCGATTGCTGATCCGCAATTGGTTTGATTTGGTGGATGGAGACTCCTTCATTCAACTCGAATCAGCCAGGTTGGGCTGGTGAGGACTAGGGATGGTTTCACCAGCACAACTGATTCAGATTGCTTGACCTGTTGCTCTCATCAACGACAGACAAGCTTTGATCAGGTGTAGAGTTGCCTGGTTTTTGTTTGCCTGACAGTCATGAGTGAAGAAACGTCGAATCAATTTTCCTCTGACTTGTGCTTACTGATTCTGCGTGTTTCAGCTGGTGTTCTCATTATTCATCATGGTTTTGAGAAGTTGCAGGATCCTGCCGGATTCACCTCATTTATTATTGATCAGTATTTTCCTTTTCTCCCATTTGACCATGTCCTCTGGACATACCTAGCTGCCTACACGCAAATCATTGGATCGATTGTTCTCATCTTCGGGATCGCGACTCGCCCTGCCGTGATTGGTTTGTTGTCGACCATGCTGTTCGCTATGGCTTTTCACTTTCTGGATACGGGGCTTCAAGGTGCTCCCTTTGCAGTGGTGGAAGCTCACAACTACGAGTTTGAGACCTCAGCGCTTTACCTGTTCATTTTTTTGGTTCTCGCGATCGCCGGTTCAGGTTCACTGAGCATTTCCAGGTTCTACCGTGAACGTTTCCCTCAGCCTCTCCGTGCCTGGGTGTGATCAGCAGATCAATCTTCGAATCCTGCATTGGTCGGGACAGCCACAGATAAGGTCTAAGTATTTCTACGATATACAAGCCCACCTGCATCGAAAGCCCTCCCTTTGAGAGGGCTTTTTACTGGTCTTCTGCAAGCATCTGGTCAATGGCACGTCGTGCAGCAGCATCGGCGGCTTTCAGAGATGGATATTCTCTGCCCAGTTGTTTGAGGTGACCCTTAGGTGAACCAAGCACAAGGTACCCAGGACCGCCGGTCATTTCCTTAATGACATAGGACATGCCTTTGTGCTCGTATCGACCCTGGAGCATTGAACGGTTGGTGATCATTATTCATCCTTAGCAGATTTATGGCTCTTTGGCCGTCTCATATGGTGACCTCCTTAATAATTAGCACCCTTCTCAACTGTTGACTCAATGCTGAATCAGGGACTGGACCTGATTGGAAAGTGCTGATTGGAAATTTTACATATGTTTGCGGAAATTTAGCTTCAGGCTTCTTGCTGGTCCTGCATTAATGCTAGTCACAGCTCAGATTTGATGTTGAGTCAGGATGGTTGCTGATATTTATGTTTATTATGTGTAGCTAGAAATAGCGTCTGGCCGATCTTTATTTGCTGCTGATTCGATCCAGGATATTGATCTCAATCCATTGCCTGGTCTGGGCCTTTCCTTTTTTAAAGGTGTTGGATTGTCGAGGGCTCTGAGGTCGATGTCACTCTTGTACACAGATGGTATGTATGAATCCTCCATTAATCTGCGTACGAGAGTGTATTTAATGTATCGGTCCCTTGCGAATGTGATTGCCACTGAAATGATAAATGCTGGTGGAATTGTTGCAATCAGGATGCTTGATGGATCAGAGGACGCAGTAAATTTTGGAAGAATGTAGGCAATGTTGAAAATTAGTAATGTCGCGATATACGTTTTATTGCTCAGCAACCCTTCTTCGAGCTTCTTTCTTAACTCCTGCAGCGAAGGTAAACTGAACTTCATTAAACTTGTAAATTTTGATCAATCTAAATTGTTCTTTGCGTTGTTGATGCAAAAAACATCACATTCAGCTTGAACATTGAGCCTTGATACTGTTCCCTGTCTGATTGTCGCCGCAGCAGGCGATGATCAGCTCCTTTGCTTGTGTCCATGGCTCTTGATCAGCTCAAGGCGTTTCTGGTTCTGATGCAGAACGACCCGGCCTTGAGGGAGGCTGTGCTTGCTTCCTCTACTGCTGATGATGTGGCCAAGATCGCTGCAGGTCTTGGGTATGAATTCGCCGGTGATGAACTCCTGCGCTTTTCCGGTCAAAAGGTGGGTCGTGTCACGGTGTCTAAACGTCAGCCCCCCGGGGAATACAGCTGAGTGACCAGCTCTCTTGTCTCGCGACCTGATCCTGTGTTCTCCTTGGCAGGTTGATCACTTAGCTCTGCAGCGCATGAAGCAACTGCCCGGGCGCAGTCGCCCACCCTGGCTTCAACAGTTGATCAGCTTTGCTGCTCTGGTCATCGTCACGGTTTGGATGGTGACGCTCCTGCCGGTACTGCTCGTCGTCGGATTGATTGCAGCGGTGCTGTTGATTCCTGTGCTGAAGCAACTCCGTCAGGAACTCGATCAATTTGAGCAAACGCAACGCGGCGAGCCCGTTCCGCCCAGGGATGTGACGCCCTGGCATCGAAGGGTTTGGAATCGTTGGCGCAGCCGCTGAACTGACGGATCAATGGCCCTTTGCTGTGAGCTATTGGCATCATCGGTTGAGAACCACAACTGTCTTGTCCCGTGGGCTCCAGCGACCCCCTCCTCCAGGCCAGCTCCATTGCTGAAGCAATCGAGCATTTGGCCGACCAGCTCACTCCTTCTGTGATTCGTGCTGCTCGTGCAGATCAGCATGGGCGTGCGAATCTCGATCGGATCGAGTACGCCCTTGGCACCATCGGTAAGGCTTTGATCCTGACTGATTACGCGATTGATCAGGAAAAAGACATCGACAAACTTCAGGCCTTCCGAGAGTCTCAGCAGGGCTAACGAGTTAAGAATAATTCATCTCTAAAACCAACATCATGCCTTTAATCAATTTGCGCACTTCGCTTGCTTCTGTCGATCATCGCGACGAGCTGCTGCTCGAGTTGTCCGCCAAGCTGGCCGAGCAGACCGGCAAACCTGAGGATTATGTGATGACACTCCTTGAGACCGATGTAGCGATGACCTTCGCTGGCACCTCCGCTCCTGCCGCATTCGTTGAAGTCAAGTCAATTGGGGCCTTGCGCCCTTCTGCGATGACGGAGTCATTCTGTGAGCTGATCACGTCTCGAACGGGGATTCCTGCCGACAGGATCTATGTGCACTTCGAGGATGTTCCTGCCAGTTCCTTGGGTTGGAACGGAAGGACATTTGGCTGACGGATTTTTTGTACTGTTGTACTGGCCGCGTCGGCCAGTTTTTCATAGTCTGGATGGCCATTCATCCTTTTTATGGCGGTTCTCGGGCGTCAGTCCATCCTGCGGGCGATCGACAGTGGTGCCATCACAATCACTCCGTTCATTCCGGAGCATGTGGGTCCTGCATCGGTGGATCTCACCCTTGCCTGTAGTTTCCGGGTCTTTCGCAAAGTGCACGAAATTGTCGATGTGAATGAACACACCGACTACCGCTCGTTTACCGACAAGGTCGACATCTCAGATGGAGAGCACATCCTGATCATGCCTGGTGAAACCATCTTGGGGATCACCGAAGAGCGATTGAAGCTCGCTCCTGGACTGTGCGGATGGCTTGAGGGCCGTAGTCGTTTTGCTCGTTTGGGACTGATGGTGCACATCAGCGCTCCTTTCATGGGCCCGGGCATCGACAGCCAGCAGGTGCTCGAGATGAGCAATTTCGGTCCAGCTCCTCTCGCTGTTCATCCTGGAACAGCGATCTGTCAGTTCATCTTCCAGACCCTAGATGGCGAAGAGAACTATCAAGGGCGTTTTGCGGGTCAGAACCAGAGCAGTTTCTGAAATAACTTCAACCGCTCAGCATGCGATACCGCAAGCGATGCGTTCGCCGCCGTCACCGAGGGGAGGAGTGTCGCTGTAGGTGTCTCCACCGGCATGCACGCTATTCAGCAGCGAAGTCGATAAGTTGTCGCCTTATTCACGGTCTGGATGGGGAGCATGAAAGCGGTTTTGAATGGAACAGTTCTTGCGGAAAGCGATGACATCGTGATGGTGGATGGCAATCCGTACTTCCCCCGCTCTGCAATGCGTCAGGAGTTCTTCCGCGAGTCCAGCCACACCACGGTTTGCGGCTGGAAGGGCACAGCCCGTTACTGGGATGTGGTTACGGATAACAAGCTCATCCCCAACGCTGTTTGGAGTTACGAAACGCCCAAGCCTGAGGCTGATCAGATCCGCGAGCGACTCGCTTTTTACCGCGGCAAAGGGGTGGATGTCTGCTGATGCTGCGCGCGAGTCATTGAGTCTCTGAAGTCACGAAACGGATGCGGAACATGCAGGAGCTTTTGGGTAGCGGCGATCATGCCGTCCCTTCATCTGCCTGAGGGCAACTTCAACCAAGCCGCCAGCGAGGTGAACAACAACACAAGCATCCCCAAAAATCCTGACAATGCTTCTCTGGCTTGACTGATGAAACGATTATCGTTCTCATTGTTTTGTACGATTGCATGACTCTCAGTTGTTTTTAAGTCGCTGAATCTCCATCTTCTGTTAGACTTATCTCAGGCGTAAATTTTGGATGATGTCAACAACCTTGAAATGTGCATGTCCAAGCTGCAGTTGTGAAGCTGACGGTTCTTCCGCTGTTCGTAAAAATGGGCAAAGTTTCTGCTCAAATGCCTGCGCTAATGGCCACCCGAACCAGGAGCCTTGTCACGACGCGGCTGGTCCCTGTGGCTGCACCTGTGGGGGATAGTCTGCCGTGCAGTAGGGAGAGTGGTAACCATTCTCTCGACCCTCTGCTCTTACGTAACTCTCAGTCAGCTTTCAGTCGATGCATCTCCGTCAGCTGTTATGACTATCAAAGACGCAATTAAGCCGATGTGCTGCAACAATCCCAATGCTGAACATCACAATAATCAGCCTGGTGACAACAAATCTCCAGCCAAGTGAACTGACGCTTCAAGGTTACTGAAGACATTCCAAAACGCCCCTCTCCGCAAGGGGCGTTTTTTGTGAGATCAAAACTCATTTGTGCCCGCAGGGCTCCAGTGCATCCGCCGACGCGCTGACCTTGCTTGAATGGCGCGTATGGGTAACAAGCCGTTTTTTCAAGCAAACATCCACTCGCCCGGAACGGGAGTAGCGCTGATTGTGATAGCGATCACTCTGATTCCTTTGGGTATTGCCTGCCTGGCTCAGCTCAGTTGCTTCGGTCGGTCCAGCTCACATTCAGCAGCCTGGTCGATTGAACGCATGCGTGTCTGTAACGGCGGCTGACTGGAGTAATCAGGAGTCGATCAGTCATTGCTGCTGAACAACGCTTTCCAATCCAGTGGGTATCCCTATCCACTGGATTGGCAAACGCCCGAAAGCTCGACGCAAATCGGACCCTGACTATGACGACTGAACTGCATTATCTGTGGGTCGCCAATCAGAGATCTGACCCAAGGCAAAAAAAAAGACCCATAGGGTCTTCAGTGGGTGTGAGGAGTTGGGAATCTCGGTGAGGAGAGCCAACTACACGAGGTATAGCCACTGCGGTGACGTTCAGTGCATTGAAAACACACCTGGTTGCAATTTCGATATGGGGTCTTGGGGTTTCTTGGTGCTCTCGGCTTTGTTCAACAATGCCGCCCATTAAAGACCCTACGGTTAGTACCGTCAGGATCTGGATCATGGGAATTCAATCTTTGTCGAGGTGGGTGGTGCAGCTCAACCACACAGATGGTGACTTGAATCTAGAGTTCATGAAAAGGTGTATAAAATTACCTATTTCGAGTTGATGATCTCTAGCCCTGTTGTAATTGGGCCGGGTGATGGGTATCGACGCGACAGCTCAATTACTCAAAAAAAGAGATCGGATTACTCCGACCTCAGATCCATCTCGAACTGCGTTGATCATGCCTGTTGAGCGTGGTGATGCAAGCCGAGCCACATCGGCGGTTGCGATATCAACCCCTCAGCCTGCATTGCGGACCCGTTTGACTGCTACACCTGATTCCACCGCTGTAATAGCAGCCAGCAAGAGAAGTCCGATCAGGCCCACCAGCTGGCTCTGACTTCCAGGATCTGCTGTCGCCCCCTGTCCAAGTACAGCTCCGGCACCAAACCAGGCGATTGCGAGAGCGGATGTGATCCAGTAGGCCTTCCAGCGACGCTGATAGAGATATCCCGCACCGAGTCCCGGCAACACATTCAGCAGAACGGCCACCCATCCCGCCGATGCGGAAAGAACCTGATCACGGTTGGGAAGGGTCATCCCTTCTGAAGAATCCGAGCTCATGTCTTGTTCTGATTAGCCGCATAGGCTACGGCTCCACCCGCTACCAAGGTGAGCAGCCCGGTGCTCAACAGAAATCCTGTGAGCAGGATCAGTCCGATCACAGAGCCAAGCAATGACATCTTCACTCGCAGCAGCTTGGATTTGATCAACAGAATCAGCAACAGTGTCACTGTGGCCTTGAGCCCTGCAATCTTTGCGGCGCTGATCGGACAGAAGGGAACGAAAGGAGGGAGCATCAAAGTGAACCTGCACGAAGGTGCGACATTGTCATCCTGTCGTTTCCCAGACGCTGCTGTGGATCAACCTCTGCGACGGCTACATCTTTGCGGCGAGCGACTGTTCCAGTTCCTGCTGGTGTTGACCGTCATGATCACGGCGGCACTGCCAGTGTCAGCGGCCTGGATTTGTGACGGTGACCGGCTTACCGCCGAACCCATTCAGTTGGGTCGGGACGCCTTCGGTGCCATGGCTGCACCAATCCCCAACACTGCGGACGGCACCGTTCCCGGGGATGTGATCCTGCTCAGTTGGCGGGGTGTGACCCTGCAATTACCTCGAACCAACAATGCTGGGGCTCCCAGTTACACCGATGGTCGGTGGTGGTGGCAGGTCGAGGATCCTGAGCAGCCTGATTTCCGGCAACGCAAAGGGGGAATCGTCAGTTATGCCTGCAGCCCTCAGGAGTGAATCTGTTGGCTTCAGGAAGCGGGTGCCAATCCCTGCACAAGTGAGTATTCATAGGCTGCCGCAGCCAGGAGAAACACTCCGATCACACCAATCAGCACTCGACCGTCAATGCGTTCCAAGAAGAGTTTGTCTGCTGAGCAGAACCAATGGGAACCCAAGTTAGGGGTGATGCCGTGGATGGGCTACAACTCGCCCGTTCTCCGTTGTTGTTCTTCTTCTTCGAACCGGTCGGTCTCCACCAGAGTCCAGCCGTCATCCCGAAGCATGGAGTTGATCACCTGATCGCGATAGTCGACCTCAAGGGCGCCATCGATCCCGAAGGCAGTCATGATCTTGTCGCGATCGCCGATTAAGTCCTCGCGGTAGATCTCGTAGAGGTCGGGGTTTTCAATCAGGATTGGATCCGGCTTGCCGTTCAGTCGCCATAGCCATTGGTACAGAAATGGTTTGTATTTCGACTTGGTCTGCACGATGGGCATCAGCTGATTCAGTGTCAGCAGATCGCACCGGGTTTGAGCATCCCAGATCTGCTCATCGCTCAGGGCATCTGCGGTCTGCTTGCAGTGATCGAAGAGGGCTTTGATGAACTGTTGAGGTGTGCACTCAAATGACAACTGCTGGGGGTCGATACCTTCTTGCGCCAGATAAACCATTCGGTTCAGGTCGTTCTTGCTGAAGCTTCCTTGCAGTGCATAAATAGCTGCAGCTTTGCGAATGTCCCAGAACAAGCCGGGATTGTCCGCGCAAGCACGGGTGATGAAGGCATCAAAAACTTTTTGATTATCGGCAGTGATGTGAATCGAGAGGGCTTGCACCGCTGATGCGAACTCCTGTTCCAGCCGATGATCGAAATCCTGTTGATGGGATCGATAGAGATCGCTGCGCTGCCAGTCACCGAGGTCTCCCGCCCATCGCGCTGGTGGCTCTGGATCCCGGAACAGCTGAAATCTCTCTTTGCCTTCCAGGCTCCAGTTATAAGCCGATAGATCCTCAGCTTTCACTCCCTCCACCAGGTGAATGTCGTTGTCCTGTCGAGTGGTAATCAATCGCACCACCGCCAGCGTGCTGCCTGGAAGGTCGATCGTGTCAATGGCGATCACTCCTGCCCCCTCGCTGGACAACTCAATCAGCGTGCCGTTGGCGCTGTGGCTGAAGCTGTGCAGGCAGCTCTCAGGTGTGCGCTCACTGCGAATCTTCCTCGTGATCGGGTCAATTCCGATTGAATACGACCCAATAGGAGCTCCTTTAATGCCGTTCGGTCGCCACAAGCTTTCGTCTGAGCGGCAGATCACCACCACCCGATTGTTCACCTGATGCGTCAAGTTCCCCGCCCCGAGGGCTGGCACCTTAATCGTTTGGACCTCTGTTGAAGCACTGTTTTGAGCTGGGCTTGCTTCACTTCTTCACTGTGATGGATTGGGCTGAATGATTCTCTGGGTGAATGGGCGGCTCGAGGGGCTCCGATTGATCGACCAAAACCTTTCCGTGTCTCCAAAGACACTGCATTTCGAAGGAGTCCTGATCAACAACGCGATAGACGCTCTGGCATTGCCCTGACAAGACACTCGCTCTGGCCTTGGTTTCGTCAAGAGTGAGATCCCGTTGCTTCGTTTGCCAACCCTTCTCTGTCAGTCGCTGTATCGAAAACACTGAAGTGCCCGTCCTCTCCCTTTACCCTGGATTGAGATAAGCCCTTTTCCTAGGAAGGTATAGGCGAGCTTCGGGATCATGAAACTCTGAGAGAGTGTGTCCTTGTTTCCACCCCTGAGCTTGTCTCCACCTCTTTTTGAGTGAGCCATTCAAGCGGAACTGTGCCAGTTGTTGCTTGGCTCCTCCGTTGAATGAACGGCACAACTCAAGCCAGTCCAACACTTGGTGCCCACTGAAGGCCAAAAGCAGAACCAGGACTCCCTTGTGCCTCAGGTCACGAATCCTTGTATAAATCTTTACTCTTTACTGGGCGAGCTTCCTGGGACGGGATCCCGCTACCAAAAGGAAGGGGCAGTGGGATGCCCCTTTTTCACTACTGATGTCTAGACCAGCAATGGATGCCTAGACCAGCAATGACAGTTGGTGACCCTCCTGTTTAGGCAGTTGCTTTCACCACAAACATCATCACCATGACGGCAAGTGCAACCGTGCATCCAAAGAGGGGGAGCGACAGGTGCAGTCCTTTCATTGGGATCCATGCGGTCCTTGACTATGGGCGCATTTTTCTTTTCGACGACTAAGGCTTAATGCCTATTTCTCGATCAGTGATTTGAGCAATATGCCAATGGATTCACGCTGCTAGATCAGCCAGAATCAACTCATGAAGCGCAATTGGAGTGAGATAGAGCCGCATTGGATGCGACTGAGTGGCAGGACTGCGTTTGATCTCAGTGCTGAGTGCGTTGTGATCGATCAGCAGAACGAAGTGATGCAGACGACCCTTTCCGGTCTCTCAACTCATTTAAAGGTCTCGTCTGCGATGTCGAATCCATTGGTGAAACAGTTCATTGCTCTAGCGAAAGACAGAGGAGCAGAGAATGCCATGCACAAGATGCTGATGGAGGCGGGAGAGGAATTTGCTCAGTTATGGAAAGAGGCTCAATCGGATTTGCAGCGAGGAGCTATCACAACGATGGACGATCTGGTTGAGGCAATCTCAACTGCAAAAAAAGGCTATGACGAATACCCGAGACGAATCCTGGTGATTCAAGTGAATCAGCGCGATTGCGACGTGCTCTTGGTTGGACCACCAGATCACGATGAGTCAGAATCGTTTAATGCCTAAGCTTTTACTGGCTTGAAGCCCAATCAATAGGTTTTTGGCGTGATCAATCCCAAGGCTTTGCTTGTGTTGCTAATCAGAAGAAGCGACGCTTGTGTTTGATCAGCATGAGCTGGCGACGTTGCATCGCCAGTCTTTGTTCTGGCGATGTCTCGTTCAGTTCTGGAACCCCGCTCCAGCAAGACGAACAGAACATGTGACCATGGCGAATCCAATACGTTTCCATCGACCCCCCAACTGATTGGCCACAGATCAGGCATTCAAAAGGCTCGGACATCGTGAATGCAGATCTTCAACCTGTCAGTCAATACTGCACTCCTTGACTGATGATGTCTGTTCAGGATGAGCATCTTGCGTAGCTGGTGAATCTTCGGATGTGATTGGTGTTCCGAACCAACGTCGCTTGCCGCCGATCACGATGTAATCGTCGTCACTATTTTGATGCTTGCTTGGCATAGAAATTGTTCTGATTGGCCAATCGTTGCGAACCTGTGTTTGATTGCCAGCGTCCTTAACCAAATTTCAAATACAGTTGCATCCCATGCTGTGCCATGGAAACTCTCAGCACAACCTGGATTGATGGTCTGTGTTTCAACTGATGAGCTTCGTAACAGCCACGATTGGGCTCAGAAAATCCTGGATTCCTGAGTACTACTCGATTTCTGGACGTCTGCGTCCCGCATGGATGGTCGCAACGTCCGTGATTTCCTCAATCACTAAGTGTTTCCTCCAGTCTTGTGAGCCATTCAATAAGTCATCGAGCTCCTCTGCCGTCATCTTTTTGTCGAGGCCCCCGATCGTTCCCTTGATCGCGCATTTAATGATGATCTCTTGCTCGTACGTCATAAGATGATGGCTGTTTCAGCCATTGTGCTTGATCGTTTGGCATTAGCCTGAGTTCAGTTTGTTTATTTACCATCTGAATTTTTTTGTGGGTTTGGCGCCCCCTCTGAGTTTGATTAACTCATCGGCAAAAACAGGTTTGTCATTGTTTGGCCGATTAAATGCATAGCCAATGTATTGGATTTCTTTTTTCTCGCAGAATCGATTGGTTGTTGCACCCTTGTATTCAATGCTCTCTAAGTATCCTGTGGGTTCAAGAGTAAATACAACGCCTTGGCTAGCCCAGTCTTCACATGCTTTCTCGGCCTGCAGGACTGATTGATAATTGTTGTCGCATGCTGTCAAGCTGCTAGCCACTAATGCTATAAATATTGGAAGAGCTTTCATAGCATTAACGCGATCATGTGCTGTCTTGTTGCTAGAGCATAGTTCCCCTTTGATTGTTTAATCGGAGTTACAGCTGCCTTTTTGTGATCGATCTGTTTGGGCAGCTTTGACTCTTGAGCACTTTGTGCCGTCGATTGTTTGCACCATTGAAGGCAACCCTCTGGATCGATTCATTTCCTTTTTTGGCCTCCTGCTGAGTCCTATTTCGTTGTCGCTCTTGCCTGTTTCTGCTGAGGTGCAAACGGTCGTTGCCCCCAAGGAGTCCGTTTGTGGTGGGAGCTGAGCTGACAGTCCCTATGGCCTCGCGTGGGATTGGTTTGCCACAGTTGTATTGCTGCAGTCAGTGACTGTTGTCTTCAGGGTCCGCCGTCGTCATGTTTTGTTCCCTAGACATGGTGGAATCTGTGGGGTCTCTGACGCCTGTCTGTGATCCAATCTGATCCATCTAGTTTGAAGTCGTGAAGAAGCTCAGTGCTCTTAATCTTCTTCAGCTGTTCGGTCACAGATTGGTCTAAGGCTTGGTCACATTTCCAGTTGAGCCACTCGCTTTCTGTCATGCCAATGGATATCGATGAATTTGCATGATCCCCGCTGGATCTTGGCGGCCTGGGCTGTGGTAGCGGTTGCTTCCGCATTGCGCTTCTGGAGACTCACCGGTCCGTTTCGCTCCAAAGTGAAGGCTCAGCAGCGGCTTGAGTCACTCAACCCCGATCAGGCGCGCGCCTCACTTGAGAGGTCCTGGCTGAAAAGCGACACGCGTAACCATCGCTGAATAGCATCAGTGCATGGCTGATTCGATGTCTTCTCAGCAGTTGGAGCGGGAGTTGAGCCGTGCTCGCGAAATGGGTCGCTGGCTCAGTGACGATGAGCTCGAGCAGATGGAGCATGAGCAGCGCTTGATCCGACAGGAGCAGGATCAGAATTCACAACGACGTCTGAAGCTCGGTCTCTTCACTGTTGTCTGTGTGGTGATACCGCCCCTTTGGCCTGTTGCTCTGGGGCTCAGTCTTCATCTGTTTTTTCCCCAGACTTTCCGCCGTTTGCTCTGGCTTGCCGGGGGAAGTCTGTTGCTGCTCGCTGTGTTGGGTGCTGGCGTAGGCGTCGCTGTTGTCTCGCTGTTCTGGATGTTGATCAGCTGAATCTCACAGAGTGAGTACCAACCAGGCCAACAAGCAGCCCACGAATAGCGAAAAGATGCCCAGCAGCGACTTCCAGAAGCGTGGGTCATTGATCTGAAACAAGGCTTTCAGGGATCGCAGGATCAGGTCAGCCTGATTGATCCGTTGTCGACCTGTTTGAGCAGGTCTTTGCGCAGCTTGAGATCCTGGTCATCAAGATCCTTCAGTGTGAGCACCGATCGATAGGCCGCCTCGCTCATACAGCTATGAAGCTTGGCGTTCAGGTAAAGCTCAACCATGGGTGGCCTGTTCTGCTTCAACCTTAAGCCGGCTGGTCAGGCGGTTGTGGAGCTTCGAAGGTTCATTGGACACCGAGAAAAGGTGATTTTTTGGCAATCGCTGCCAAGACTGGGCGCATCATCCATCCTTCTCGATAAAAGGGGGGTTGCCCTGTTTAAGCACTCAGCAGATTGCTGCTTTCTGTGTCTTTTGCTGAGGCGCTCAGGGCGTTTGTTGAGACCAACGTCTGATGCCCTGGGATGTGCTTTGCGCTGTGCAAGGCAAGCCAGCAGCTATGGGGTCAGCCTCTGCCAACTCCCAGGAATACCACCACCAGGATCACCAGCAAGACCAGAAGAATCACCAGGCAGCCTCAGCGACAATCCTCCACACTCTTTCAATGAGAACGACATAGCCAGAGTCCTGTGGCAGTTGGGCTCGTGCATGCGTGCGTTGTGATCCACAAGAGCTTGCGCACCTAGGTGGTGGTGTGACTGGCTTCAGGGTGAGTTGCTCTCAGCTTGGGGCAGATGGTCTGAGCCATTCACCAGAAGCTCACCAGAGCCGTGTAGTTCGTCTCACCAGAAGGGATGTGATTTTGAAGGAGTCGAGGGGGTAATACCCAACAAACCACCCATGACTCACACCTCTTTTAAAGCGCTTTGTTTCTCGCTAGTTATCACTTCACTGCATGGGATTCAAGCGTCTGCTTTAACGAATCAACAGCTTTTGCAGGAACGTCTGATCACCCCAGCTGTGTATAAGCTCCTTAATCGTCATGGGGCCAATACTCCAACCAAGCGATGGGTAGTGATCCAGAAAGCCTGTGGAGCAGGTCGTCTCTCCCCTGGTGAATGTGGAACCTCCAGAAGGCGGAGAGAGTATTAATTGATCGTTTCAATGAATCTTGAACCTAGATGTTGCTCACAGTCCCTCTCAGCTCAAGGGAAGGATGTGCGTCACAAGATCAGAATTCACCCAGCGGATCTCCCCCGAGTCCACATCGGCGATCTGTAAGAGGTTGTGGATCTTTGGATCACGGGCTGCACCGCCACAGTGGATCACCTTCCGCAACCCTTTTCGCCGATCTGAACGTTGTGCTGCACGATCACCGTCATCCCTGGAGCGACATCCAGGAAGATGGGCCTTTCGGACTCAGGCGAGCCGTAAATGCCACGATCGACTGACATATTCGAATGCTAGTACTCCAGTTCTGGTCGCGAGATGGGGAGTGCGGCTGAAACGTTAAAGCCTCTGCTGTTGAGAAGGTCTTTTATCTCTTCAATCGCCCCCATAGATCTCAAAATTTGTTTTCAATGGCTGCGCGATTAAACGCATTTGAGAGTAAGTGATTCAAATTCAACTGTTAATGGCAGCTGTTGTTCGTTGGTTATGTAGAGCATCGCTCTAACGCTGCCCACGAGCAGTTGCGACTCAATTCTTACTGAATCCTTAAACTCAGCTGAAAAAGAGCTGGTTTGATCCTCGTAGCAATCCAGTCTTCGTTAGCTTCTTGATCTTCAAGGCTTTACGCCTGCAACAGCTAGACAAGGAGCCAAATCTATGGCCAGCGGGAAAATGACTAGTCCCAAAGATTTTATTGTTGTGGGAGGAAGGCGTCGATGGTTTTCTGTCGCCGATAAGGATGAGCGTTTTAATGGTTTACAGCAACGGGTCACGCAAGAAAGAGAACTTGCTATCCCTGAACGCCCCCCTGAAATGGGCTGACAGCTAGGAAGTGTTCTCGAACCTTGCTAAATTGATATTGGATTATTTCGCCGTGTAGTTTTTAAATATCTATGGTCATGCTAAAAACCTTGACAAGACTATTGCTTCATTAGCTTACTTTTAATCTTTGTCCTTTTGTAGAACCGGATGATTTCTTGGGCTTTTGTGGAAAGCCTGCAGTCAAGCCGAGGGTTCTGATCAATCTCTTCGTTAACCTGGCAGAGCACTACTGGCGAGATGGCGTTGTTGATGGATCTTCGCTTCCGTTCTTTTAGTGGTGTTGTGCCCATGATCATGGGCCCTGGCTGAAACAAAGCGTCGACCGGCTCGGTTAGCGTCTTCCACAGATCGGTAATTGCCCACGTGGGTGTAATCGAGGCCATCGCTGGTTGCTGACACCGAGAACAGGTTGTTAGTGACGCGCTGAACGCTCCAGTGCATGAAGCAGGACGGAGCCGAATGATGCAAAGCCATACCACGCCAGAAGCTGAATGTGTTCAAAGTATGACCATTGCAGGATTTCAGGTCAGCAGCTTCTTAAAACTCAAATAAGTATTTATTTTTCCTAAAGAATTAGCTTTGATTGGTCTGGGTTTGCCCAGTCCTTGCCCTGATCGTTCCGGCGATGGTCCTGGTTCAATCGCTGCACTTGTTCTGATCTGGTTAGTCTCAGTCTCTGAATGATCAGCAGTTGCTCTAACTTTGGGATGTTCATGCACTCGATTCTTCTAGTGGTTGATGGGTAGACAACGACTGGGCCAGCTCAGCGTTGCTTCTGGGACACGCCCTCGTGATCGCGCTACGAAAATCTGTCCAGTCTGTGGTAGGCCGTTTCAGTGGCGTAAAAAATGGAAGGACGTTTGGGATGATGTTCGCTATTGCTCTGAGCGCTGCAGACGACAAAAAAATCCCCGATCATTGATCGGGGATTTTGAAGCCGGTGATTGAAGTCCCCAATACCCGGCCCTGGAACGGGGCGCCAGCGGCCATCGCTGCCTCCCGTTCCCGTCTCTACCAATAGGTCTGGTGTGTGCTTTTGCGCAAGCCCCAGATCTGGTGTTGATGGTCAGGCGAGTTGGGCGTTGCGTTGCCCCTCTGCCCTCGTGTGTTGTTGCTGGGGTGTCATGCCGCTATATGTGGAGTGGGCTGTTGAGCCGTTGTTGGTTCGCCAGCGAAAGTGCGCTCGGATTCCAGTTGGAAAGATTGATCTGAGTCGTCATGTTGCAACATCCATTCAGGCGGTTTATCTCCACTGATGTCCATTCAGGCTCGCCATGTTTGAGATCATTTGTGTTC
>QCUI01000022.1 GCA_003210775.1 Synechococcus sp. AG-679-A04 | reverse complement strand
GCACATCGGCGTCGTAAACGCCGTCGTACTGCATCCAGCTGAGCGGATAGCGGGCGGCATAGGTACCCGTGCTGCGCTCCCGCGTGCTGGCGGGATACCAATCCCAGGCCTGAAGTGGAGCAGCCGCCTCCGGTCTGGACGCATCCGCCTGCGGCTTCACCGCCAAAGCATGGGCGCGTTGGCTGCTGCCATTGCTCTCAAACAGGGCGAACTGACAGTCGGGCAGCACGCCGAACCAGTGCTCACCACCGTCGAGATGCCAGAGGTTGATATTGCCATCGGGAGCCCGGCCGATGCAGCCAGCCCCGAAGCCACCCAGCGGCATGCCGTGATTGGGGCCGTCATCGAGATTGCTGGCATAACGGACCGTGTAGGGCTGATCCCAGTTCAGTCCAAAGGGCCTGCTCCAGCTGGCCTGCGGAGCACTCCAGGCTTCAGAAACGGGACTACGGCGCAGCAGCGAACGCAGAGCAGTCAGTCCAAACCGAGCCATGCAGAGGCAGAGAGTCGACCCAGCCTGCCAGACCTGAACGGTCTGTGCTCATTGCCAGAGGGAACATGCCGGAATAGCGACAGCAGTGATCGCGCTGAACCGGTCTGTTTCAACATCCCTGAACAGAGAACTAAATCTCCCTGGAGGGCAGAACCTGCTCGGCGTCCAAGAGGGCATCCAACGTCACCGCCGTGCGCACCAGTGATTGATAGTGCTGCAGCACACGCCGGTTACGGTCCAACCAGCGTGCTGCTTCCGCTGGGCCCTCACCCGCGCCAGAGCTGGTGAAGCCGGAGGGTCCGTCGGCATCCATCAGCTCAAGGTCCTCCTGGCGAGCGATCAGGGCAAGCAGCAGCTCATGCAGTCGCTGACGGCGCTCTGCCTGTGCATCATTCCCAGTCACGACCACACCGGTTGCGTTCATAGTCTTCCCTTAAATCCCTGTAATTGCTGGTCTGACGCGACAGCAATTCACTCGCTTGCTCGGCCTGGGCTTTGTTGTCACCCGTCTGTTGCGAGGCCGCGATCAACATCCGATTGCGGGCCATTGAGGCACCGAGTGTGTTCATCAGCCTCTTGATCAGGCTGCAGTCCTCCAGGGCATGAACAGAGCCGGCAGACGAGAGCAAAAGCACCAACGCAACAACGACGGGGCGGAGCACAACAGAGGGAAGAATCAATAGCGCCAAGGTACCTCCGAACAGCCGACCTGATCCCGATTAGGCAGAACCACGGCCTAGTGAGCCATTCATGGTCATGGTGTCGAAATGGAGGATTGCAATCCTCCGCGACCCCCTACACCCATGCACAGCTTCTTTCGCTGCAGGGTGCTGACGGGCCTGACGGTCTTGCTCGGCAGCCTCAGCGCATCCGCAGCGGTGGCCCAGGAGCTTTACACCCTGGAAACCACCTGCAGAAGCGCAGGTCAAACCCACTCCTGCACTGTCGTGGCATCCAATGTCGACGACACCACTGAATACGTTCACACCTTTGGATCGCAAAGCGTGAGTTATCGCGTGATCGACGATCCCTACGTGCGTATCGAAGGCCGAGCCAGCAACACGAAACCGTGGAGCTCGGTCAAGAACGCAACAATCGATTTCAAAGCAGAGGAGCTCTGTTTCAACAACGAAGCCTTCTGCGTGAAAAACACCAAATATCTCGCCGACGTTTTGGTTGGCAGTGGTGATGCCATGCAAGGCCGCACCAAGGTGGGCATGGTCTTCGCTGCCAATGGCCGCGTGGATGTGGCGTGTTTCGACAACGGCTGTGATCGACTGAAGGAGGCCATCAGACAATGACAATCAACACTCGCCGATCCCCCAGACGTCGTCTTGCCGGCCTGTTGGGTGTGGTTCTGGCACTGCAACCGGCGGCTGGACTGGCCGCCATCGGCACTGAACCAGCAGCAACCCCAAACGCCAGTGAGGAGATCCAGCTAGCCCAACGCCGCGGCGGTGGCGGTGGCTCTCGCGGTGGCTCACGTGGTGGCTCACGCAGCAGTTCACGTAGCAGCTCCAGAAGCAGTTCACGCGGCTCTCGCAGCAGTTCCCGCAGCAGTTCCAGAAGTGGTGGCCGCACTGGCTTCAGCAACTACAGCGGCAGTCGTTCGGGCAACAGGTCGAGCAGTCGCCAAGGCAGCAGGCAGAGCACACGCAGCAGCCGACAAGGTCAGGCACGCACCAACAGCACCAATCGCCAAAGCAACCGGCAGGGCACTAGGAGCGACCGCCAAAGTCAAGTGCGGAACAACAGCTCGAACCGGCAGAACAACCGCAACGATCGCTTCGATACACGCCAGGGCAACCGCTCAGACCGGTTCAATACCCGCTCAGATACTCGGCGCCAAGCGGTCAACAACTGGGATCGCTACGGCAACGGGTGGTACAGCGGCAACAACTGGTACAACAACCGCCCCTGGAACAGCGGTTGGTACGGCGGCTCCTATTACAACAACTGGGGCTGGTACCCAGGCCGGGCAGCAGCCTGGGGTGTGGCAAGCATGGCCACCTTTGGAGTGATCAACAGCCTGGTCAATACTGCCCAGAGCAACGAGGTGAGTTACATCGTTGTGCCCGACTCGGAGTACTCCCTCTATTACCCCAGCGTCACCGCCACCGGTGACACGGTGACGTTCGAAGCCGACGACGGCGACTCCACAGCAAGGTTCTATGCCGATTGCCGGCAAGGAACCATCAACGGTGGAACGCCCAACAACGGCAACGAAGCCCAGCTGCTCAATGCCGCCTGTCAGGTGGCATTCGGTGAATAAGGGCTAGTCGGTGGTTGAGGCGTTTGCAGGGGCCATCAGCTCCTGCAAACGCCTCTCGGCCTGGGGCTCCAACTGCACCGGGCAAGCGTTAAAGGTTTGCGCTCGATGCACCCTGGCTTGGACAGCATCACAAGCCAGATCCCAACCCTCAATGGAGAGGTCCCGATAGATCCTCTCAACAGTGGCCATTGGTGATCCAACCAGATCGGCGTAGTCCACCTCCACCAGCTGACCGGCAGGAATCATGGGTCGCGCTGATTCAAAAGCGTCCAGCAGCAAACGGTGCGCCATTGCCGTTTCCTCCACCTGTCGCTGCTGATCAGGAGCAGGCTGCAGGCCGATGAGATCCGCCAGTTTCTGCTTCACCAACGTCAGGGAACGGACTGCATCGGCAGGTTCTCGTTTCATCAAGACAAAACGGGCCTTAGGGAAGAGGTCCAACAACAAGGGCACCCGCGCTGAATGCGCTGGATTTTTAATCAACAAGTGACGCTTGCCTTGGCCATCATGCGCCCAGGTAATCCGAGTGAAGTGGAGCAGCTGACGCTGAAAACGTCGGGTGGTTGAAAGCGTGCAGCGATGGAAATGCCTGAGGTAATCCTGTGGGAAGGCCACACCAGCCATGTGGGAATCCATGGTGAGCCGAGCCAGGCCAATTTCATCTTCCTGCGGATCCAGAGCGCTCCAAGGCACTGCATCGATCGGACGTGTCGCTGTCATCAAGCGATTGAGAACTGCAATGATCAATGGCTTCAGCACAAGAGCCACTTGCGGAGCCACGGTGAGAGCGTTCCTGGCCGTGGCTGCGCCGGGATCTGCCGCCAACAACTGATGGAGATAGGTGGTGCCACTGCGCCAGTGACCGAACACGATCACAGGGTCGTCTGGCAGCTGTAGGTGCTTCAAAGCCCGGCCCCAGAACAGAGACTGCAACCAGGCGAAGGGCTGAAGCAATAAACCCCCCAAACCAAGCTGCAGGCCTCGAAACAATCGATTGGGGGCAGGTCTGGTCATGGCCAGAGCTGCAACCAGGGTGCGAGGCGGGATGCACCCACCCGCCACCTGCCGATCGACGCAGCGCTGAATTTGCACAGTTAGTACACGTGCTTTTAAAAATTTATGCCACGAGGACAAAAAACAGATATTGTGCTCACCGACTGAGACCATTCTTGACCAGAACCGCTGCTAGCACTGGCCCTACCCCCCAGCTGACAGTGGACGGCCGGTCTCTACAGAGCATGGATTCCCCCTTTCACTCCGCCAGCGAGCTCAAACAGCTGTTCAAGCTGATCGGCAAGTCCTTGGACGCCGTTCAACTCAGCCATGGGCGGCTGCAGGGGCAGTTCAAGGTCGCCAACCTCGGCGGCATTGTTCTTATTGAACTGCAAACCAACCAGCGCTTACTGCTGAATGGAGAGCGGGGTCATGACTGCATGAGTTTTTGCTTCGAGGCCACGGGCATGGCCGATGAGCATCGGCTGTTCAATATTCCAATCGCACAATATTCACTCAATGGCTTTCGCCAAGGGCAAATCGAATCGCATTTTCAGCTATCAGCCAACACAACAACTTATCTAGCTATTTTATCAATAAGTCGCTTTAATGCATTCCTGAGCCATTGCGACTCAGCCGACGTCATTGAAGAGCTGGAAACGAACAATGCACTGCAAATTAATCCTTTAATGCACGCGCAATTTCGCCAAAGTTTTCAACATCTTCTTGAAGATCAGCCCAGCACATCCCAGCAACGCAGACAAAAGATATGCAATCTTTACGGTTTATTCCTGAATGCGATCTCTAACAAATCAGAGCACAAATATTTATCCTACAACCCCTCACCCAGACAAAGACTCGTTAGAGAGTTCGTAGCTTGGGGCTTCAAGAATGCAGAGCAAGACTACAATCTTGACCAAATCAGCGAATTCCTCTTCGCATCAAGGCGAACCTTAATCCAAGGAACAAAAGAATCATTCGGCATGGGGCCGATGGAGATAATGAAACGAGTTCGGCTGGAGCAAGTGAATTGGATTCTGCGCACGCCAGATGTACGCGCAGACAGAAAGTTTCGAACAATTTCAGAGATTGCCCAGAACTACGGTTTTCAAAGTCGGGGCCACTTCGCCAAAGCGTATCAGCAAGTTTTTGCCGAAAGCCCCAGTGAAACCTGGTTGAAATCAGCGAACCAGTAGCAATTGTTTCAGGTCCCGTTTGTGCACACCTGACCAGCCAACCAGAGGCAGGCAACAATCAGGCCGCTACCAACAAAGGGATGGCATCGATACTGCACCCCTCTCTCCATGAGCACTAGCCAACCCGTTGATGGTTCGATCCTGCCGTTTCCCGCCAAACCGTCGGGAAGCAAGGCTGGAACGACGATGCAGGAGTCGACTTACAGCCCACTACCTGATCCCAAGTACCTTCCAGACGATGCACCCAATATCCTGGTGGTGCTGATTGATGACGCCGGTCCTGCATTACCGGATTGCCTGGGAGGAGATGTTCACACGCCCACGCTTCAGGCGGTCAAAGACGCGGGCGTTGGCTTCAATCGCTTCCACACCACAGCGATGTGTTCACCAACACGCGCCTCCCTCTTGACCGGTCGCAACCACACCTTCGTGGGCAACGGCCAGATCACTGAATTAACGAACGACTGGGACGGCTATTCAGGCAAGATTCCAAAAAGCTGTGCAATGCAGGCCGACGTTCTACGCAGCTACGGCTACGCCACAGCTGCATGGGGCAAGTGGCACAACACACCAGCCACTGAAATCACTGCTGCAGGTCCTTTCGAAAACTGGCCAACCGGACTCGGATTTGAATACTTCTACGGGTTCCTGGCAGGTGAAGCCTCCCAATATGAACCGCATCTGGTGCGTAATACCACGGTGGTGATGCCACCAAGCACCCCAGAGGAGGGATATCACATCAGCGAAGACCTGGCCGACGACGCGATCAACTGGCTGCAAACGCATAAAGCTCTGCGCCCCGACAAGCCCTTCTACATGTATTGGGCCTCCGGAGCCCTGCATGGTCCTCACCATGTGAACAAGGAATGGGCTGATAGGTACAAGGGCAAGTTCGACGATGGCTGGGATGCCTATCGCGAGCGTGCTTTCAAGAATGCCAAAGCGAAAGGCTGGATTCCGGAAAATGCACAGCTCACACCTCGCCATCCACGGATGGCGGCCTGGGACTCCATTCCTGATCACCAGAAGCCCTTCCAGTCGCGTCTGATGGAAGTGCTGGCAGGCTTTGGCGAACACACTGATCATCAGGTTGGTCGCATCCTGTCTGAGGTTGAACGGCTTGGATACGAGGAGAACACGCTGGTGGTCTACATCTGGGGAGACAACGGCTCCTCAGGCGAAGGGCAAGATGGCACCATCTCAGAGCTGCTTGCACAGAACTCGATTGGCACAGAAATCGATGAGCACATCAAAGTGCTCGATGAACTCGGAGGACTGGATGCCCTTGGCTCCCCTCTGGTCGACAATATGTATCACGCAGGCTGGGCCTGGGCCGGCAGCACGCCTTACCAAGGCCTGAAACTGATGGGGTCATACCTCGGAGGCACTCGTAATCCGATGGCGGTTAAATGGCCGAAGGGCATCAAGCCAGATCCCAAACCACGGTCACAGTTCCACCACTGCAACGATCTGGTGCCAACGATCTACGAGCTGGTAGGAATCACTCCACCCAAGATGGTGAATGGCGTCACGCAGGATCCAATTCACGGCACCAGCTTTGCCTATGCGTTCAATGCTCCTGATGCTCCAGGCCAACTGACAACCCAATTCTTCGACATCTTTGGATCACGATCCATTTACCACGATGGATGGATGGCTGGCGCCGTGGGACCTCGCCTGCCTTGGGTGAAGGGTGTCGACCCCGACATTCTCACCTGGTCGCCGAACACTGACGAGTGGGAGCTCTACAACATTGAGGAGGATTGGAGCCAAAGCAGGAACATCGCCGATCAACATCCCGAGAAACTGCAGGCGCTCAAGAATCTGTTCTTGGTGGAATCGGCAAAATACAAGAACCTACCGATTGGCGGTGGACTTTGGACGACGATCTTCCACCCCGAGATGAAGGTTGCTCCCAATGCAACGTACTGGGAATTACCAGGCACGATTACCAGAATTCCAGAGGGCTGTGCTCCACGACTCGGAGCCGTTAACAACAGGGTGGTTCTTGACATTGAAACACCGGAGCATGCAAGTGGTGTGCTCTACAAGCTGGGTGCCAATTCAGGCGGTCTAACCGCATTCATGGATGAAGGAATTCTCACCTATGAATACAACTTGTTCCTAATCGAACGCACCAAACTGCGCTCCAGCCAGCCGCTGCCAGCCGGTCGCCACAAACTGGAAATCGTGACCCAACACACCGACGACAATCCAAGGGGGCCGCTGTCAATCAAGTGCACCCTCAATGGCAACACACTCCTCGAGGGTATTGTGCCCAGACCGGCAGCACTGCTGTTCACCGCCAATGACTGTCTTGATGTTGGTCAGGCTCTCGGATCCCCGGTTTCCATGGACTACCGCGAGCGCGCACCGTTTAAGTTCAACGGAACAATCCACTCCATGCAGATTGAGTATCTCAAATAAGCACAGATAGTTCTGTATTACAAGGCGAAACAATTCAAGACAATTTGATTAAGACCTTTCAATTGAAATCCTGATTCAGCGCAGACTTCTTTACGGAGTCTGCTCTTTTTCTTTGAGCTCCAGGCTCAAAAAGTAATTCAAGAATGTGCGGACCAATGCCACAGCTCCGAGCTGAATCAATGCTGATGCTTCACGACTGATTGTGGTCTGCACCACATCAGCCCCAAGCTGAAACTCCAGAGCCAGAGCCACCCAACCACCGAAGGTCAGGCGCGCTGCGGTTAGGGGGCCTCGTTGCATCAAATGCGGTGGAATCGCCCGCAGACGCAGAGGGCCACCGCGGCTGAACACCGCAATCAAGCCAACCGCAACAGAAAGCACCGACAGGCACTCCAGAATCAAGCGCAATGCTTCGGCTGAATGCGTCAGCAGATGTTCAGCCCATTCCATCAATGACTTCTTGCAGTTTGGGGTGATTGTGAATGGCAAAGACAACGATCACCAGTTGCTCAACAGCAAAACGCTGCAATCCAGCACGATCGGGAGCAGTTCAGGATGACGTCATCTACGGCGATTTCTACCCTGTGACAACGGTCAGCTATTCCCACACGGATGAGCAATATCAATACGGAGCTGGCCAAAACCCGAAATCGCGCTGCGGCTGAGCGCACAACCTTGGCATGGATCCGAACAGCCCTGGCTCTGATCAGTTTTGGATTCGGTCTCGACAAAATCATCAGCGCCATCCGTGATGCAGGAGGCGAAGCCAACAGCGGTAACGACGTCGGGGTGCAGCTGATGTCGATGGGATTCATCGGGGTTGGCATTTTTACGTTGCTGATTGCCATGAGGCAGCACAAACGTGAATTGGTGCGCTTGCGCAATGACCCGTACCTCTACCGCGATGAGCCATCGCTGTCGATTGCCACAGCAACAGCTGTGCTGGTGATCGGGGTGATTGCCTTTCTGCTGCTGCTGTCTGGATTTATCTGAGCTTCAAGCCCTTTCCAATTCACCACCGCATCTTCTCCTGTTCTGATGTCAGTCCTGATTTCTCTGGCCCTGTTTTTCATCATGGTGTCTCTGGGCCTGAATCTGCCCAGCCTGCAATTCGACTTGCTGAAACACAGACCGGCACTGATTGGTCGCGTGCTGCTTGCCACTTGCGTCGCCATGCCACTGGCAGCTTTGCTGCTGCTACGGACCCCACTCGGACAAGGTCTGTCTCCTGCCATCACAACAGCGGTGATGCTGATGGCGATCTGTCCGAGCGCGCCGATGATCGCTCTGAAGAGCAGGAAGTTGGCGGAAAATCCAGAGCTTGCAACACGATTGCAGTTCTGGTCAGCCTGTGCCGCCATTATCAGTGTGCCGTTATGGGTCACTCAGCTGCCATTGGAAGCTGGGGAGACCATCTGGAGCATTGCCTCGAAGGACGTTGCCTTCCAGGTCTTTACCGTGCAACTGGTTCCACTGCTGGTCGGCGTGTCGTTGCGGCGTTGGTGTGCGGAGTGGGCTGAGCGCTGGAATCCGGTGATTCAGAAAGGCGCGAGCATCCTCTTGCTGGTGCTTCTGGCCTTGATCCTGATCGTGGCATTGCCGAAGGTCACGCCGATGTTGATCGGCAACCTCAGGGGTGCCTTACTGATGTTCATCCTCACCTGGATCGGACTAGGACTGGGCTTCGCCGTTGCAGGCGACGACCACGACGAACGCAGCACCCTGCCCTTGGTGCTCTCCATGCGCAATCCAGGCCTCGCCCTACTCATCATTCAAGGCATGGCTCCTAACGCCATTGACCTCAAAGCGGCTGTGGTGGGATATGTGGTCGTAACGGCCGTCGGTTCTGCGCCGTTCATGAAATGGCGTCAGGCCAATGCAGCCCAGAATCAGATCACAGGAGACGCTTAGAGCGAATCCATGAAAACCCCATCCGATCAGGAGCAGCTGCTGAAACAGAACCCTCGCAGGGGATCCGATATGGCTGCGTTGCTAATGGGCGCCGGGATTGGCTACGCCATCAATCTGAATCTGCCGCTGCTGACAGACGTCACGATCAGCTGCATCTTCTTGATCCTGCTGAGCAGGCTGCGCAATCGCCTCAAAGCACCAGCGCAGTGGTGGGGCAGCATCGGTCTTTGCTCCGGCAGCTTCCTTGGAACAGCATCCTCGATGGTGCATGAGATGCAGCGAGCCGACGAAGCTGCATCCGCCTACTCACCCTGGGAGCGACTGGCTCTGATCGTCATTCTCGGCATCACAGGTGTTCTGGCCGGTCGCCATGTCGGCATCGACCCTGATGCTGTGGAAGGCCGCTCAATCGGTGACCTGCTCAGGTCGCTCAGCGGAACGTTCACAGGGGTCTTCGGGGTTTTGGTCGCCATTGTTTTTGTGTTCAATGGCCTCGAAGAAGCACGAACTCTCTCCAGTCGTCTCACCACAACACTCACCATCATCATTCTCGGCCTAGTTGGGCCTGGTTGGATCAGTCATCGCTTGAAAACCTACCAACGCAATCAACCGCATTAATCCAATCCAAAGCGCCTAAAAAAATAGTGATGCTGCTCCGAAGAGCAACATCACCATCCAACAGCTGATGATCGATTCAATCAGCTCTTCTTGGCATCAGTCTCCTTGGGGTAGATCTCAAGGGTGACCTTGTCAATCTGTCCGCCATAGGCGCTGTAGCGCCGAGGACCAATGGTCTTGACCGTGACCGCCGAGCCACGATCAAGACCAACATCAGCGCCTTCATCAATCGAGAATCGAGAGGCAATGGTCTGATCAAGGCGACCAACAGCCACCACCTTGTTGTTGATCTTCATCCGCACATCGGCACCTTTGCCCACACCACCGCCGTCATAATCAATCTCAAAACGAAGCTGAGATTGACCAATTGGCAATGGCTGATTACTGGTGAAGGTGTACAGCTTGCCCATGTAGTTGTAGGTGTAAGCAGGCACATTGTTCCTTACATAGAGAGACCAGCCACCGAAGCGACCGCCCTGGGAGAAGATCACTCCATTCTCTTTCTGGCCTGGCTTCACATCCAGCTGAGCCGTAATGCTGCTGGAGGTGTTCTTCACGTTGAGGATCGAGTCCTCAACCATGTTCCAGGCATAGGGATACAAATCCATGGACGTCCGATCACCCAAAAGTGTCGGCCGACCGGCAACAGAAGGGACAAGACGCTCGAGCAGACGATCATCCAGCGGCAACACCTGATTTGCCATGGCTTCTTCCATGAACTTCTTCTTCATGGCCACAAGGCGGTCCGGTTCCTGATCGGCTAGATCATTCGAAAGACTGAAATCCTTGGTGGTGTCAAACAGCTGCCAACCAGTATCTGCCGCAACCGTATTCATTCGTTTAGGCGCCATCCAGGGATACATCACTGTTGTCCGCGCCATCCAGCCGTTGTGATAGATGCCTCGATTACCAATAATCTCAAAATACTGCGTATTGTGCTTTTCTTTGGCACCTGGGGCATCAAAGGTATACATCAGACTGGTTCCTTGCATTGGGATCTGATCGATGCCATTGATTGTGTTGGGCATCGGTAAATTGGCCGCCTCAAGGATTGTTGGGGCCACATCATTCACATGCGAGAACTGGGTCCGTACGCCACCACCTTGTTGTATGCGTTTCGGCCAATGAATCACCGTGCCGTTGCGTGTTCCACCGAAATCGCCGGCGACTTGTTTGGAGAGCGCAAAGGGTGAATTAAAGGCGATCGCCCAGCCCATGTGATACATGGGATAGGTCGTAGGCCCACCCCACTCATCAAGTTTGGCCTCCTGTTCGTCAGGCGTTTCTTCAACACCATTGAGGTAATGGTTCCAATTCCACTGACCGGTCCTATCACCTTCAACACTGGCGCCATTATCACCAGTGATATAGATCACCAAGGTGTTATCAAGCTCGCCAAGATCATCGATCGCCTGGATCAAACGCCCAGCTTCATAATCTGAATACTCAGTGAAGGCAGCAAAAACCTCGGCCTGACGTGCATAGATTTTCTGCTGTTGTGGCGTGAGGCTGTCCCATTTGGGAATACTGTCTGGCGCCTTGGCCATCTGAGTGCCTTCAGGAACAATGCCCGCCTTGATCTGATTCTGAAGATTGCGCTCGCGCAGAACATCCCAGCCTTCGTCGAACTTGCCTTTGTATTTGGCAATCCATTCCTTGCTCACATGATGAGGCGAGTGAGAACCGGCGGATGAGTAATAGATGAAAAATGGTTTATCCGGCTTGATCGATTTCTGCTGTCGCATCCAACCGATCGCCTGATCGGTCATGTCTTCAGTGAAGTGATACCCCTCTTTCTTCGGTGCATCCACAACGGTGACACCATCGTGGATCGTTGGATCCCACATGTTGTCTTCCGCGCCAACAAAGCCGTAGAACTTCTCGAATCCCTGCCGCGTTGGCCAACGGGTTTGAGGGCCGGCTGCCGTGGTCTCCCGACCCGGCGTTTCATGCCACTTGCCGAAGGCACCGGTGTTGTAGCCGTTCAATCGGAGAATCTCGGCAACCGGCTGGGCATAATCCGGCACCACGGTGGAATTACCCGCGTAACCGGTTGCGATCTCTGGGATCGAGCCCATATTCACCTTGTGGTGATTGCGTCCGGATTTCAAAGCCGCCCTGGTCGGCGCACAGAGAGCCGTGGTGTGGAATTTGTTGTAGCGCAGGCCATTATCAGCCAGCTTTTCCGCCGTCGGCATGTTCACCGCACCGCCGAAGGCGGAGGGTGCGGCAAAACCCACATCATCGAGAAGGATGATCACCACATTGGGGGCATCCTTTGGTGCCGTCACCTCAAACTGTGGAGGCAATGGAACCTCAGAAGGGAGAGCCTTGGTGACCTTTTCAGGCTTTGGCTCGGCAATCGGCAAATTGGTCCGATCCAGGTTTCCACCTAACGCCTGCTTCTGATCCGTACAGGAGGTGGAAAGGCTTGAGAGCAACAGCAATCCACTACCCACAGCGAGATGGCGGATCAGCTTGGACACATTGACTTGATCAAGCATGCTGATAAAGCGAATGAAGAAGTGAATAGACGTACGGGCCAAGGAAGGCCTCGCATTCAACGCAGCAGACACTGCCGGTTGGAGGAACCTCTCAAGAGGCGTGATTCACAACAAGGCCAAGGGATAAGAGACATCACCTTCTGCTAGCTGCGGGTGCTGACTGGCGAATGAGACATTGCTCAGATCTGCCCAATTGGGACCAACCATCCGGTGCGAGCCGAACAGCAGACCTAGCTTTCTCAATGAGAGCTACTTGAGGAGGATGCCTTGCCCACTCGCTCCACGCTTTACCGCCTGGCCAGTGCGATTGAACTGATCACAGGCATCACTCTGCTGTTGCTGCCTTCTGTGGTGATGCCCTTGCTGTTCAACGCAGCATCCTCTGCCGCAGCCGAACGGCTCATGCAGCTCTATGGACTGGCGCTGCTCGGACTAGGCGTGGCCTGCTGGGAATCCCCCTGTCCATTACCAGCAAAACGGGGGCTGCTGGTTTACAACTGCAGCGCTGCAGTGCTGCTCATCACCCTGGGCTCTCAGCAGCTATCAGGCGGGGCTGCGGTCTGGACCGGTGCCCTCATTCACGTGATTCTTGGCGGATTGATGATTCGCGATCAGTTCGCCCATGTCTCAAGCTGAATCGGCTGCACAACGGAAGCCCATATGGCAGGTTGCGGTATCGGTGGTCTGTCCCATCAATGCCGCCGGCCTGAAGCGGTGGCAATAGTTCTCGGCACAAAGGAATGATCCGCCCTTGATGATTCGCCTCTCCTGTTCACCCTTGGCAACGGGGAACAACGTGGAGGTCCACTCCCACACATTGCCGCACATGTCGACCAATCCGTAGCCGTTGGGAGGGAAGGAGCCCACGGGAGACGTCCAGAACCATCCATCCGTTTGTTCGTTCGTCCAGGGGAACGGCCCCTGCCAAACATTGGCCAGCCACTGACCATCGGGCGTCATCTCTTCACCCCAGGAATAGTTCTGCTGCACAAGACCACCTCTGGCAGCCACCTCCCACTCTTCAGCGGTCGGCAGACGTTTACCGACCCACTGGGCATAGGCCAGCACATCGTCATAGGCGAGATGCACCACAGGGTGATCCATCAAGTCGTCGATACCTGAGTCAGGCCCCTGGGGATGACTCCAATCGGCTCCCTCAATCAAGGCCCACCACGACATCGGTTGATTGCGATCGACCGTTGGCGGAGGCGGGATGAACACCGCCGACTCTGGATTCTGCTGATCCGGTGGAAGATTCGGATACAGCACAGGATCGGGTGGCTTTTCCGAAACGGTGACGTAACCAGTCTCCGAGACGAAACGTGCAAACTCCGCATTAGTCACCGGAGCGGCATCGATCAAGAATGAGCGGATCTCGATTGAACGAACAGGGGCTTCCTCTGGATAGAAAGAATCAGATCCAATCGCATAATCACCGGAAGGGATCGTGATCATCTGATCGCTTCGGTCAGCCATGCCAATGAGTCAATCAATTCACCAATGAAGTCAGGGTATTGAGGCGAAGACGGAAGAACCGCAAAGATAACAATTTGTGAGAAGACTTTGAGACCATTTAAAGAAAAAGCACCTCACTTCAGTCATGGTGACTCAAGCAAGATGCTTCGGTCTAGACCGATCAAATCTTCAGACTGATTCAGCCCCCTGTTGGGAACAGGAACTGAGCCTGAAGCCGGAATGTCCAGTCACCAGCGAGAGTTTCACCACCGATCTCAGGCTTGACAAGATTGTAATAAGCACTGAGTGAAGTATTGATGGGCTGAGTTCCAAGCTTGAACACACGACCGACACCAGCACCAATGGGGACCATCCAGCCTTTATTGTCTTCATTCATCCAATTGGCGGTGATAATTGGCGAACTTGTGAGATACCACCCCTTGGGAAGGTTGTAATTCAAAAACGGCTGGATCAACATCTTATTGACATCTTTTTTGCCCCCACCGGCGAATGACCACACATTATTAATCAAACCACCTGCTACAACTTTTCCTTTGCTGTAGACCAGGACCCCTGTAGGACCACCACTCCAGCGCCCCGAGGAAAGCCTGGAATCGGTTGCCGAGGGAATAATCAGTGTTGGGCCCACCCCAACGGTGAAGTTCCCCTTCAGAGTCGGCACAAAAAAGACCGAAGGATTGATGTCACCCATGGCCTGGACATTGGTCCCTCGCGCCCATGGCTGAGAGATGAAGGGAACAACCGTACGGGTCACCAGCGTCAGCCCATCGCTCACCTTGAAGGGAACAACAGGCTGCACATTGACAACGTTCTGCGTCTGATTGTGCTTGGCATCCGGATCAAGAACATTCGGAGCCCATTGAGAACTCGGTGTGCTGTTCCACTGAATGGGGAGACTGATCAAGCTGGCAATTGGGTTCTGCGCTGCCTTGGCCAGCGAGGCATCTTCTGCTGAAGCCGATTCGCCCGGAGTCACCGTGACCGGTTGATTATCCGTACCAGGTTCTTGTGAGCTTGAAGGCGCCTGCGCGACTTCAAGCTCGCCCAACACCAGCGGCGTGAAATCAAATGCAACGGCCTCGTCAAGCAGAAACTCCGACGGCTCTCGCGCTTCAACAGCTGACGGGACCAGAAGAGCAGCAAAAGCCAGTAGCCACGCAGATCCAGAATTTCTCAAATAGCGGGCAACCATCGGTGTGATTCAAATCCGATCGCTTTTTATTGCATTTAAAGGAGAAGCCAAGACCACTCAGCAAAAATCAGCACAAACGGGATCAGATTGGCCTGCATCAGCAAGGTGCTCCCCCTACGTTTCAGCCAATCACCATCCAACTACGTGACACGCCTCCTGCCCTTAGCTCTCTTCGCAACACTGAGCACAGTGTGCACTGAGGTGGTTGCGAAACCATTCGACAACGCGATCACAGCTGAATCCAGTGCAACGGAAGCCAAATTGGTGGCGACCCCCAGCGAAGCAGTCTCCGAAAGCGAGGCTGGCTTCATGGCACCTCTTCTACTGAGTCAGTCGAGCGAAGAAACAACTGATGCCAGCCAGCAAGAGGACGAAGAAAATAACTGGCGTGCCTATCTCGACCTCTACGCATTCTTGCCGCCAACAACAAACAGCACATCAACAGTTGAAGGCAACACAACAAAAGTAGACCTCCCCTTGTCGGATGTTATTAAGTCCCTCGATGAAGCGTTGACTTTAAAAGCTTCCTTTGAATATGGACGACTGGGAGTTTTAGCCGCAATCAATTATGCCACCCTATCAACATCAGCTTCAAAATCATCGTATCTAGAAACGAAAAACCCATTAAAAAACAAAGCTGGCATCGCTTCACCTCTACGAAGTCGTACAATCCGTATTCAAGGAGATTTAGACGTTGACGTTGATGCGAACCAGACAATTTTTGATCTTGCGATGCGTTATCGAGCAGGCGCAATTCAAAAACCGCGAATGAAAAAAGGCAGCACAAGCTTTCTTGGATTGGTAGGTGCGAGATTTATTGATGCAAACCTATCAACAGACTTCAGCATCAAAGGCAACGCAGATGTGACTGTGGAAGGAGTCAAAGTTAATCGAACAAACTCCAGAGAACTTGAGAAATCTTCCAACGCAAGCTGGGGCAACACATGGGTTCAACCGATGGTGGGAATGTTTGGCACTTACGCAATTAGTGAAGATTGGCAAGCTTTCGCATATCTTGATGCCGGCGGGTTTGGATTAAGTGGCAGTCAAGATTTAAGCGGTACGGCCCAAGCTGGCATTGCCTATGCGCTTGGTAATTCTGCTCAAGTTTCTCTCTCCTACAAATACTTTGGAATCGCCTATTTTGAAGGAGGTGGTGACAACAATGGCTACAGCTCCTACCAGAGCGGAGTCAACCTTGGCCTGCGCTGGTTGTTTGATTAATACTGATCAAGCCAATCCTCGGTTCGTTCAAAAGAAAATTACGAAGAAAATTAAATCTTTTTCTTTAGAAACATACTCAAGCCTAGAAGCATTTGAATTACTTTAACCACATGCGCGAGTCATCATAGGATGTTTCTATCGACTTTTTGCTCGTTAATGAATTATCGCCAGCGACCTTCCTTAAGAACCCAGTGACCTTCCTTAAGAATAAAGCCCAAGTTAACAATAAATTCAGGGTTTCTAGTCAAGCCAAGATGACCAGAAAAGAGAAAGACTACCCCACTCCAACCGATCGGGGTTCTTGCAGAGGATGTTGACAATTTTGCATGATAAGAGTCTTTCATTAAGGCACTTCTTGACAAGACCGCACCATCACCAAGGCGTTCACTGTGAAGAGTCCAATCACCTTTCACATCCCTGCGGAGCCTTGAAGGAGTCTGCTTACTTTTTCCAGCAAACAACCACAACTTTAATTCGGGAGGCGGCTCTGAATCAATATCCATGGCACGTTGAAATTGACTGGCGATAGTCATATTTTTTTTCATCCGCGCCTTCATTAAGGTCAGGCGCTCTTTTCTACTGCTGATATTCGGGAGTAAAATTCGAAGAGTTGCATCCTCCTCAGAAGAAAAAGGGCCCCATTCATTCTCTTCCCAGAGCGTGATATTGAGTGGATCAAGTGATCTGCCCTCTTCGTTGACAATGGGGCGATGACGCTGTCTTGGCAGAAGTTCATACAAAGAAGGCATCGTTGCCAAGATGCTGGATGTATAACCAAAACCTAATCTATAGTATCCATGCCGCAAACTTTGCATAGCTCTAAGCGAACCAAGATTGGGAGGGGCAACCATCACCAAGTTTTTAACGCGCTTACTACCACTCCAATCAAGAGTGGGAAGACTCTTTCCATCTTTAGGCAAAGCTTGATCGCCGTAACGCAAAAAATATCTGGCGACCAGGCAACCCATCGAATGACAGACAATATCAAAATCAATAGTGTCATCATTTTCCGAATTAAGACCGCGATACTTGGCAACATCAATTGCATATTGGTCTATAAATTCTTTAAGCAAAACTGCATTATGAGCATTTGAACGACGCCAATCATAGGAAAATTCAGCTAATAACGGTGAATTAGACCTATCATCAATAGAAGAAGAGCTTGCATTACACGCTCGCCGTTCGCAATATCCAAGACTCTCAATCTTGCTCACCATTTCATGGTACACACCAATTCCAAAAGGCATAAAAGGAAGGAAAATGAATGGCAGTTCATGTACAACTCCATCTACCACCAAATCATCCTGAAATACATCAAAAGACGAGCCATGCTTGATCGGAAGTGAGGTATTAATCAACATTTTTCCCGTTAAGGGCCAGGACACACCACCAAAACCAAATTTCCCCCAAACAACTGTTCCAGTGTCAGGTTGTTTCAACCTTGAACCAAGAATTCCAGGAATCACGATCACAGGCCGAGGCTCGGCACGTGGGTCAGCCTTATGATCATTGAGATGAAGCTCTGCCAACTCTTGGATTAACAACTGTTCGCTTGACTTAATTAATTGGCAGCCACTGACAACAAACAAAGTGACGACAAATACCAAGACTCTCAATCGAGAGGGTCCCAACTTACTTAGCTTCTCAAGGGATCCACTCATCATGCCCGAAAGTGGGGATCAATTAATCTAACACTAATAATTTGGTAAAATGACAAATCTTCCAAGAACTCAGCCAATGAGGTCAAGGGCCGCAAAACCTATTGCCTTCTTGCATAAGCCAATAAACGCAACACAACACCATGGTGGTTGATAAATTAAAAACTAAAGCTCTAGCCTTAGGTCTAAAGACGGGTTGACAGTAGTTTCCGCATTTTTTACGGGGTAAGAATTGCACTTGTCCTTTTTAACGATTTGAGCCTCGATTACACCGGTGAATCCGGAAACGGCTACTCCTCAAGGCAAAGCGGCATCAGTTTAGGCTTGCGCTGGCTGTTCGATTGATCAGCGTTGCTGAAAAGATTGGAGACGTCAGTGTTTGAGGCTCGCTGCCACAGCTACTGCTGTCTTGGATCCACTGGAAATAGCGCCTTCAATAAAGCCGCGCCAGCCCTCGCCATGGTCACCCGATGCAAAGAACAGATTGTTGTCTGGCTTCGGTAGTTCATCAGCGAAGCGCACAAAGGTGCCGGGTCGATACGTGCACCAACTCCCCTGGCAGAGAGCATCACTTCCCCAGTCATGCCCGAAGGTTGAAAGCAGCCGAATACCGGGCACAAACTCCTCAAGAACAGGTTGCCAATCAGCAACTGATCGTTCCAGTGCATCCGGCTCCAAGCTGAAACCGGCCAACACAGAACGTTGATCACCGCGTTGATAGGTGAAGCTGCCAATCAGCGCGGAGTCTGTCGACCTGGCCAGAGTCATCACCGCACCTGGATCGCCCTCAACCTCAAAAAACACCTTGGCTCCACCGCCCACATGCTTGAGCTTTGAAGCCTCCACTTTCACTGGCTTCAGCGGAGGATCAAACGCCACGTTGTGAAGCACATTCAGAGGCACGGTGACCACAGCGCGCTTGGCACTCACCTGCTCACCAGCTGCTGTCGTCACCGTCACCCCGTTGGCCGTTTGCTGAACGGATGTCACGCTGGTGTCCAGCATCACATCGAAGCCACCATCACTGGCCATCGCTTGCACGAGAGCGCCAGTGCCACGCTTGAGTTTGTAGCGGGCTGCTGAGTCATTGAACAGTGAATAGTTCCACCCCGTGAGCGACCAACAGCGCATCATCTCCAAATAGGAGGCGTTCTCCGGCTGATTCATCGACAGAATCTCGAGAAAGCCACCAATACTGGTGCGCTGTAACGGCGTGAGATCCAGAGAAGCGAGACGATCAGCCACACTCAAGGAGTCGCGTTGCTCGATTGCGGACCAGTTGTAATGGGAGTCGTAGGGGCGTTCCCACACCTGTTGCGCTTCAGCGAAGAACTGCTCAAAACCCGAGACAAACTCACCGAGTTGATCTTCGCGCAACTCATGAACCTGCCCGTCCACCATAATCGCCACCCGCTCAGCGACACAGCCAGGCGTTTCCTGAATTTCGAGGCCGTAGCGTTCCTTTTCGGCCCACACAAAGGGCTGGGTCCAGTGAATCCAGGTACCACCCAGCTCCACGTGAAATCCATTGCGATCGGTGCTCCAGGTGCGACCACCTAAACGATCGCGCGCCTCAAGCACCAACACCTTGAATCCACGCTTCTGCAGATCCCGGGCAGCGGTGATGCCAGCAAAGCCGCCGCCGATCACCACAACATCAACGGTTGTCATCGTTGTCATCCAAAATCAAAACAGTGTTCTGACTGAATCCCTTCGGGCGAGATCAATTCACCCGAAAGTGATCAGCGCAGAGTGTGCAATCGAGACAAGATCAGACCTTTTCGATATTGCCCAGCTTCCAGGTGCGGTCAAACCACTCCTGGCCAGGTCCATAGAGACGGAAAATACCAAACCATCCTTTTCCTGGAACAGTCTTCACCCAGTTGGCCTCCATCCCAGCCGGTGCTTGCGGGCCGAAATAAAGATCAATGCTGCCATCAGCATTTTTCACCATATCGGCGTTGCGCGTGTTGTTCTTGCTGGGGTAGGGCATTTCGCCGGTCTGCAGCATTGACCGGGTCTGAGGGTCATAGACCACAAACGACCAGAACTTCTGCGCAGGAGGATTCGCCGGAATATTCAGTTTGTAGGTGTTGGAGCCATTGAGATAAGCGCCACTTCCGTCCCTTGAACTGAAGGCGTACTGGGAACCCACACCCGGAATTTCCAGGGCCATAGCCGGAGTGTTCACTGTTGCCAGATAGAAGAACAACGTACGGCCATCCATATCGCGACCACCGTTGCCCTTATTCACCAGATATTCATGACTGCCGCCGGGGAAGCCGGTCTGCCAGTACCCAGCCTTGCCAGGGTAGATGTAGTTCTTGGGATCTTTAGGGCCAAACAGAATCGAACGCGCCGTGGCGTTGCCGATGGCGACGGCCTCGGTGAGCAGTGCCTTCTGCTCCGGTGAAGGGTTGAACGGTTTGCCTTTTTGAATCCCGATCGATGATGCCATACCCAGCAGTTCAGGAGAGAACAGATCGGAAGGCTCCCGTTGAATCACCTCATCAAGCTCCTCATAGAACTTGAAGTTGTTGGCATGGATGGTATTCGTCTCCCAATCCGTGAGGTTTTTGAAGTTATTGGCTGGAGGATTGGCTCGCTCTGAATAGGGATAGACCTTCAAACCACCCTTGAAGGCATTTCTGGCGGTATCGGTCTTACCCTCGTCATCCAGAAAACCACGCAGGATTAACCAGTTGATCTTGCTGGGAGTATTGGCAACGAAATAGCCATCGGTGTTGGCCGGAGTGGTCTGCCCTGGACCAACAATCAGATATTTTCCGCCCTGACCCCGGTCTGGCCCCGGGCCACCCATATCCACCACAAAGCGGAAGAAGGCATCATTCACTGTGCCCGGGCCTGTACCAGCTGGCACCTCAACCACGATAGGACCATTGGACAGATCCAGGAATGCCGTGGCGTAGACGGTGTCGGTGTTACCAGTGAGCCAGAGTGATTTGGAACTCATCAGCTCTTCAAACAAGCCAATATCGCGATTCACCTGCATGCCGTAGCCATCACGGTGCCCCACGTAGAGCATCTCGAGCGATGCCGCCGGCATGAAGTTCAGGAATGTCTGCACACCACGGCCAAGATCCACCTGGCGGCGGGCCTTAGCCATCGTGTCGTCGTCGGGGAACCCATCGAAATAGTTGAAGGTGCCGATCCGGGTGTTCACCCTGTCAGGCGTCAACACATCCTCAGGGATGGTGGTGTTGTAGCCCTTAGGGACGACATCAGCGGCCTGCAACGCTGAACCACTGCAGGCAAGCAACAACGCGGAAAAGAGAGCGGAAGGGAAACGAGTGAAAGGAATCATGGTTGAGAATGAATCGTGGTGTTGATGGGTTCAGGTCTCAACCGAGAGGCTGAATGTCGTTGAGCTGCCAAGTCTTCTCGAACCAAGGCTCCAGCGGTCCGTAAAAACGGAAAATTCCAAACCATCCCTTACCGGGAATGGTCTGAATCCAGTTGGCTTCCTTGCCCTGCGGCGCAGTCGGACCGAAGTAGAGATCAATGCTGCCATTGGCGTTCACCACCAAGTCTTTGTTGCGCTTGCTGTTTTTGCTAGGCAGCATCTGGGGCGTTTGCAATTCAGAGCGCGTCTGGGGGTCGTAAACCACCATCGACCAGAAATCCTTGGCAGGCACGTTGGCATCCACCGTGAACTTGTAGTTCTTACTGCCATCGAGATAGACGCCATCGGCATCAGTGGCCACAACGCCGTACTGAGATCCGGCACCGACCATCTTCAGCACCATGGCCGGCGTATTAACGGTGTAACCCCAGAAAAAGTTGCTTCTGGCATCAAGATTTCTGCCACCCCTGCCGCCATCGATCAGCCATTCATGGCTTCCGCCGGCAAACGGACTGAACCACTGCTTGTCCTCATAGAAGTAGACGTCGCGATTACGAGGCTTACCCATGTCGGAACGCACATAGGCGACTCCCACCTGCACAGCTTCCTCGAGAATCCTGCGATCCTCAGCACTGGGGTTGAAGGGTTTGCCTTTTTCAAGTCCGATCGCCGAAGCCAGTCCGAGCAGTTCTGGGTCAAACAGATCGACCGGTTCACGCTGAATCACCGTGTTCAGCTCTTCAAAGAAGTGGAAATTATTGGCATGCACCGTGTTGAAGACGAGATCGCCTCCTTGCACAAAAGTCATCGCGGGAGGGTTGTCTTTCCGTGAGAGGGGATAAAGACGTACGCCATTTTCATAGTTGGCAACCGCCTGATCAGGCTTGCCTTGATCATCGAGGAAAGCACGCATGATCAACCAGTTGGAGTAACTGGGTGAACGAAACACAAAATATCCCTCGGTGTTCGCGGGCTCTGCATCGTCTGGACCAAGGATCAGATACTTGCCGCCTTTGCCCCGATCTGGGCCGGGAGCACCTGTATCGGCCACAAATCGGAAGTAGGCGTCATTGATTGTGCCAGGGCCGAGGCCAGCTGGGATTTCAATCACCATCGGCCCGGTGTTCTTCAGATTGAAGAAGGCGGAGCCATACACCGTGTCGGTATTTCCGGTCAGGAACAGTGGATTGGAATTCAACGGGGCCATCAACATGACCTTCGTGTAGTCGTCGACCCCCTGCTGCGCATGACCGACACGCATCATCTCGATACTGGCGGCAGGCATCAGCGTGAGAAACGTCTCATAGGCGCGGATGAATTTGAGGTAGTCAAAACTGGCATCAACCGTGGCGGCATCCGGCATGCCGTCGAAAAAGCGAAACGTGCCTGCACTGGTGTCCACCTGATCAGGCGTAAATAGCTCAGCAGGAATTGGCGTGGTGTAACCCTTGGGGACAGGGCCCGAGGTGTTGGCCGCGCTCTGGGCCAGTGCTGGCGCACACAAACTGGCCGCGAAAGCTGAGGCCAGGAAAACAGCGGAAGATTTTTTGCGCAGACTGCTCGCAAATTCTTTCATTGACTGCCGTACAGAGCGTTCTTATTTTGTTTAAAGAAAATCAGACGATGCGACTGCACAGCCAAATGAAGTTCGCCCAAATGGGATCAGGCAGATCTTCCCCGCTTTTTAAGCGATTGCAAACAGCCACAAAAAACGCGTGCGAGCTTCGCCCACACGCGTTCAATCCCCTGATTTTTCCGATGACAATCGGGAGCTAACGCATGCCAGACAGCGTGAGGGTCACAAGCAAGAGCTGACGTAAATCCCTGTGAAGACGATCACTTTGCCGGTTGAAACTGAGGAGAAGTCCAGGAACCATCAAAGTAAGCCTTCGTTGGCGAGTAGATGCGAATAGCGGCATTCCAGCCCGGATAAATATCGAGATAATTGTCCTGGCTTTTATCGCCGCCGAGATGGATTACATAGTCACCTTGCTCATTTTTCTTGGCAAAAGCACTGTTAATATTATATTTTTCTCCGACAGAGAATCCATCTTTATCGTAAACAGTGACTGACCAGAACGCCCGCGGATCAATCGGAACGTTTTTCAGAGTCAGCGTCTGAGGCTCTGTCGAGTCAACAACCTTGGGGAATGGATAAACAGCGCCTTCCTTAGGAAGCCCACCCCAGCCAATGGCAACCCCGAAGTTGCGCATCTCAGAGCTGATTTGACCTTTCTTGCCAAAAGCCATTTCCGAGGTGATCCCCTCCGGCTGCCGTCGCGCGTTGTAGTCAGCACGCAACGCCAGAATTTGCTTCATGTCGTACTTGTGCCCCACAACAAAAGACCCCTTCTCGCTCTGCTCAAGCTTGATCTGGTCCTGCACAGCTGCTGCTTTCTTGAGATCCTCAGGATCCTGCATGTTCACCTGAGTTCTCACGAAAGCAAACACATAACGACTGCCCATGGAGTCTTGAGTGAGGCTGTAGCTCCCGGGCTTGTCACTGATCAGCGGGATCCAGTGCTCATCATCCACGACCTCGAGAATCTGATAGCGATCGGTGTCGGGCAACACCACAGTGGCCGGACTGTTGAGATCCAGCACCGCAAAGGAATACAGCGTGTCGAAATTGGGGCGCAGGATGGAACGCTCCTTGGGATCCTGAGCCGTCTTCTGATGGAAGAACACGCCCACGCCATCACTACAGGTGCCTTTGGCGATCTTGCGGACGTAGTCAGCAAGGATCACTTCAGTTTCCGCAAAGGCATAGTTGGCCTTCGTGACTGGTGTCACAGACGTGGCGGTCTGTTCAATCGCCGCTGCAGGGCAGCTCTGACCACTTGATGCCACCCTCACAGCATCCGCTCTGCCGTTGGCACCCGCCAAGGCAGCACATCCCAAAGCTGATACGAAAAGGAGAGAGGCTCCCCGGCGCAATGACTTGCTCACAGACACTTGTTGCATGAACTAATGACCTGCTAGCAGCACGGGGACGACCCGGCAATGCATGGCCTGGCTTCAACAGTGATCCACTTGGCAAGCGACCTGTCGCCCAAATTCAAACCTGGATCAACACAAATAAAACTTTAATCAAGAGAAAATTCTTTTACCAAACTAAGAAGATCACGCATATCCCCCTCTGACAATCGGCAAATATTTTCGACCCATTTTTCCATCATTTCTTGAATTTCTTCGCCCTGAAAATCATCACCAAAAGTGGAGTGAGCTTGTCTCAACATCACTCCAATATCCTTATGGGGCAACCACCAGTGGACACTGGAAATTCGATCGACTCGACTCGAGGCCATTCGAGATCAATCCCAAATAACAACGCTAATAATTCAGAGCATTGACTCAAACTTGAATGAATCGGTGGCGAGTAGTGATTGATGCGGAGACCAGGACCACAATTAACCACTACAGCCATGGCTCAACAAACAACCGTCAAGCCACCAACCTTCGCTCATCAAGCGCTCAGTGATCAAGCATGATGGGCGGCAGATTCCGTTGTGCCGAGCAGCTCAGCCAGCCGTGTTGTACCCCTTGCAAAACTGATCGCCCCGGCCATTGTGATTGGCTGAAACGCATGGAACCATCGATCAATCGCCTCATGTTCTTCATCGCGGCATTCAGACAAGAATTGAATTAATCTCAGATCCATAGCGCCACAAAATCTGGGGAAATAATGCAGGTAGTTCACAGTCAACCCTGATCAATTGTTGCTGCACAGAAGCCCAAAATGTATCTGGGAGAAGTAATTGAGTATTTATTCCCCAAAACCATAAAAAACAGGGGCAATGCGCTCCTCAATTGATGGCATTCGTTGTTCTGGGAATGATGAGTGACACAGACCACATCAAGAGCTCACGCTGCCCGGGCTGAGCTCAGCGTCATGGCCTCAACGACCGGATCCCCGGCCACCACTACGGAGAAGACTGGCAACCAGCGCTGACCCGCAGCATTTGCTGCTGGCATGAGAATGACAGCATGATTGATGTGATCGGTACCGACGCCGGCGCCCCTGACTCGCTCCCTAAAGCACTCCAAGCTTTGGTGCGACAAGCCGATCTGATCGCTGCGCCGCGAAGGATGCAACCGGCACTGCAGCAGTGGCAGGGACGTCACTCCTCAGCAAGGTGCATCAACAGTGACGATCCGATCGCCCTCTGCCAGAGCCTGACAACCCTCGACTCAGACCAACGGGCGGTGGTGCTTGCCAGTGGCGATCCGCTCTGGTTCGGCATCGGCCGAATCCTGATCGAACGCCTGGGGCGAGAGCGCCTGCGTTTTCATCCAGGCCCCTCATCACTGCAACTGGCTTTTGCAAGGCTGGGCAGACCCTGGCAGAACGCGGAATGGATCAGCCTGCATGGCCGCGATTCAGCTCCACTGATTCAACGGCTGCAGCAACGCCCCTCAGCCCTAGCTGTGCTCACGGATCCCAAACGCGGCGGAGTCGAAGACGTACGACGAATCCTCAGCAGCAGCGGGCTGGAAGCAAGTTATGCACTCTGGTTGCTGGAAGCACTAGGCCATGGTGATGAGCGCGTCCAGCGTCTGAGTACAGCTGAGCCGATCCCCTCAGATCTCAATCCACTGCACCTGGTTGTGTTGTTGGCAGAGCAACCAGCTGACCCAATTCCAGACGCTTTGCCCCTATTCGGACTGGACGACGGCCTGTTTCTGCAACACCAAGACCGCCCGGGGCTGATGACCAAGCGGGAAGTGAGAATCCAATTGCTGGCTGATCTGCAACTGCCTCAACAGGGAGTGCTCTGGGATCTGGGAGCCGGAACCGGCAGCGTGGGGCTGGAAGCATTACGACTGAGGCCGCAACTGCACTTGATTGCAGTGGAGCAGCGCGGCGGCGGCGGAACACTGATTCAGGCCAATGCCAGACGACTGGGCGTGAAACCAGCAGCCGTGATTGAAGCCAGCGCTCTGTCTGTTCTTGAAGAGTTGCCGGCACCCGATCGCGTGCTCCTGGGCGGGGGCGGCCGCCAACGATCAGAGCTCTTGCAAGCCGTGATCGATCGCATGAACCCGGGTGGCGTGGTGGTGATTCCCATGGCCAACATGGAAGCACTGGCCGAACTGCGGCCACTTCTCGACAACGCCAGCTGGTCGATCCAGATCAGCCAGCAGCAGGCTTATCGAGGCCAACCTCTTGCGGATGGCACCCGATTGGCACCGATGAACCCAGTCTTGATTCTCAGTGGCACCAAAGCCCAAGGCTGACCTGCAGAATCAAGGCCATTCCGATCCCGATCAATGCCGCTGCAGAAGGAGAAGCAGGTCTCACCCCTGCGGATGAAAATCACGCTGCTGATCGCTGGTTTCGGCCCACTGCTGGCTGTCGGACTGTTTTTGCAATCGAAGGGATTCTTCAACTGAGAATCGCTGACTTGCGTTGCTGCAACTGATTTGGCAAGACATATGTGTCCCTAAATGTGTCCTTATCTGAGTCCTTATGGGTAGGCAGCGGATAGGACCAAGGAAGATTCACGGGCCAAACGGACTCTGGTTTGCTGTCTTCAGAGCAGCAGACGGCATGACATACAGAGAGTCACTTGGCACAAGAGACCACGCCAAGGCAATGAAGATGTGGCCTGCTGCATTTCAACGGCTAAAAGACAGAGCCAATGGAATCAAGGAAGAGTGGACGCCTGAGCAGGCACTGAAGGCACGAGCTGAGTGCAAGCAGTACGCCCACACCGAAGTGGATACAGACCCTCAGGTAATGGCAGCCACCATCACAGGCAAGACGGAGCAGGACACAGAGACAGGGGAGATGGTCGATAGGACCACAGAGGAACTGGCGATGTTCATCGCTGGTCACAGTGAAATGCCGCTGACCTGGGAACAGGCCTGCGAGATCCACAACAAAAGGCTCGGAGAAAAGAGTGGCCGCTAAGAGCATGGATGCCCAGGAGTTGGCAAGACGAGGCGTAACCGTTCCACCTCTGAGCTTCACCATTGCTGACGTGCAGCAGTACGTGCAGCGGCTGGAGGATCAAGGACTGTCAGCCAACACCATCAGCCAACGCCACGGAATGATGAGAGCTGTGGTCGGCTCACTGATCAAGCGTGGGCACATGACCGTCAACGCGTGGGACCGGGTGGATGCATCAGCAGCACCGGGCAAGAGTCACAAGACACCATCACCAGCGGAAGTCAAGGCTCTTTGGGAGCACGGTGATTGGTTCATTCGGATGTATCTCTACACCGGGCTCAGAGAGAAAGAACTGACATCGAGGTATCAAGATCACGTCGATGACAGATGGTTGATCATCAATGAATACGACAAGCCTGTTCGATTCCGGCTGAAGAATAAGAACAGCGTTAGAGATATCTTGCTGCCTGATTGGTGCACACCGGTGATGCCAAGTCAGAAGGAAATGCCGAAGGCAACCACTACCTGAAGAAGGGTGAAGAAGATCACTCCAGAATGCAACGTCCATTCATTGCGACATGCATTCAGGGAAGCGTTGCGTGTGGCTCAAGTTCCAACCGAGTTAGCCGAAAGGATCCTGGGTCATGCTCACAAGGGGCAGGTTGGGGTCTATGGCTCGTTCTCAAGGGAGGCTGTCGAGCCAGCGATGAATGCTGCCTGGAAAGTTATGGACGACTGGGTTGCTTAGTTAGTTAATACTGATTCGCACCTGCTATTTTACCTCTTACTGAATACACATGCTCAAGAGTCGTTGCAACTGTAGCTATTAATAACGGAAGTGTTTGACTACTTCCATCTTTGCTCTAGCACCATCTCTATCTCTCTTATGTGGTGTGGTAAACCTCCGGTTGTATGACGCTCTGTTGACCACTAAAACAAGGTACGAAGACCTTGCATCGAGTCACGTGGGACCTGTAGAAGCATTCACTACTGCTTGGAGAAAGTCGTTTACCTACGGAGGCAAAGCAACAAGAGCTGAATATTGGTGGTTCTATTTCATCAACTTGATTGTCATATACGCGTATCTTTGGCTAGTACCCACATCGCCTCCAGATTTAGCCTCCGCTCTATTGATTCTCTATTCGATTGCGAGCGTATTTCCTAGTCTCTCGATTGTGGTTCGTAGACTTCGCGATATAGGCAAGCAATGGCAGTGGATCTTTATTAGCCTGATTCCATTTATTGGTGGCATCTGGTTCATTGTTTTGATGTGCAAACCCAGCGGGAAGTACGAAACGAACTGAGTGTTACTAATAACGGAAGTGTTTGACTGCTTTGTAGTCCCTCCAATGTGTTGATTTTCTTTTCGATTCCTCTTCGTAGGTAAGACCTAAAACTTGCTTGGCTTCCTCCTCTGGACGACAATAACCAACATCACCATCCTTTCCCCACGCTTCACAGGCTTTTTCTGCTTCTAGTTTAGATGGATAATTACAACCTACTAGTCCTAGCAAAAGAAGGAAGACTGAGAATCGCTTCATTGGTTTAAAGCCTATTGGACAGGTGTAATTGGGCAATTCGGATGGAAGTCAAGTATATTTCTGACTGCTATATTCCAAGCTAACTTATCTTCCTCAATGAAAGGGTCAGAAAGTCTTTCTCTTATTCTTCCTATTGACTTAATCATACCATCTTCGGTTATTTCTTTGTCATCCCACAATGCACAAATTGCTGAAAAGCCAGTAAGCACAGACTTAAAATTGCCCATTGCGAAACATGCCTTCAATGCTGCACCTGATTCATAACAGGGATCCACAAATTTCAAGAATTTATTATCTAATTCTTCATTAGCTTGAACTGGTGAGACTGAGAGTAATAGAGCACTTAGGAGGATTAGGAATTTCATTTACTTGCCTCATAGGCAGTAGCATCCGATGCTTCACATATACCAGAAACTTCGCGTGTGTATTCAACGGAAGTGCTGTTTTTCCTTGCTGTAGATTTTGCAATCATCTTCCCTGGTGGATCATATTCAATTCGGTTATTCATGCTTCCAGTCAGATCTGCTCCAACGTCTTTTTGCTTAAAGACCACCCCATTCCATATCTTCATCGTTTTGAATCTCAGGATGTTTTGAATCAATATAGAACTTCTCTTTTGTATCAATCTTGAAATGTAATGTGATTTCCTCAGTCACTTCTGACTTCTCCCCTGACGGTTCAGTTTGACCCCACTGAGCCGTTCCAATACACTTCAGATAGACGAGGTCATCAGCAACGGCAGGTGATGCTGAGAGGAGTAGAGCACCAAGGACTAATAGAGATTTCATAGCAAGTTTCGAGTCATGATTTTTTAGTGGCTTGGAAGGTGAACCAAGTCGTGTTGACTACTTAATGTAAGGCAGTATCAATTCCATAAACTGCTCTTCAGTAGCGATACTAATAATGCAATCATCATCTACGTAAGGCATTAAAGCTTGTACGGCTTCTTTGCCATTAGGTGATGTTGTTGCCCATTCAAAGGCACCCTTTTTTTCAGGATTGTACTTTATGCTGTCACGGAGTGCATCGTCTGCTTGTTCTTGCGTAAGCAGCCCTTTCTCCACATCGCATTGAGTATATACAACACCAACAATTGCGTATTTTCTATTCATGATTTCTGTTTCTTCTGCTTGTAAAGGTATACCAGTGCAGGCGATAGATACCAATGCAGCAACGATTGTCAGCTTTGATTTCATAACCGCTAGGGGAAGGTGTTTGCAGGGTTGTTGACTACGTTAAGATAGGACTAAGTATTTGTCGTAACTGGTGGTCTGAAATAGTACAATCATCCCAGAGTTGGGTCAAAGTTGCCTTGCTGATTGCACTTGGCAGAGACACGACCCAGAGTTGGGTAAAGATTCAGTTTATTGACCTCTATAAACAATATGGTTAAGTTGCAAACATTAAACCATTGGTTATGAAAAGACTGTTCCTATTCATTGCCTTATTGGCTCCGCTTCCGGCATATGCTGATAGAAGTGATTTTGGTAACGGCGTAGCTGCAATGGCGTGTGCAATGCTTGATGCGGGTTATAGTCAGCGAGAAGCAAATGAGGTCTTGCAACTGCTAGGACGACAAATTGTCAGAAGTGGAATAGGTGAGCGAGGTCAGTCACAAATGGTGAGTGGATTTAATTATATGGCTCGGAAAAACAACTGTCCATTGAGAGGTAATAACTGATTCGCTAAATCAATGAGTTTCAGCCCAGCTTGTACCGATGTCACCTTTGGCTGAAATTCGCACACGGTGCTCGAAAGAATCACCTACTTTAAGTGCAGTAGCTTCTCGGAATCCTTGATTTCATAATCGCTAGGGGAAGGTGATTGCAGGGTTGTTGACTACTTCAAATAAGGCAGCATCAATCGGTCTGCCTCCTCTTCTGAAAGCATAAGACCAGTGCAGTCAAAACCTTGATAAGGTAAAAGTTTTTTCACGAGTGTCTTTGCCTTAGGGGATACTAACGCCCATGAATATGCAGCAATAAGTTGTGGATGATCGTTTATATAAAATCGAATCATTTCATACACTTTTTCTTTTGGTAACTTTCCATATTTTACAAGGCATTCTGCATCAGCAAGAGCACCAACAACTTGGGCTCTATTTTTGATTCGTGTGTCTTCTGCTTTTACTGGTAAACCAATGGCGATAGTTACCAATACTGTGATGATGGCAAGCTTAGATTTCATAGACAGATGCGAGCTATCTGAACGGAAGCAACAAAGTCAAATCTCAATTCACCGTGATCAACACTGCACTATGTGTAGTTCGTGATTTGGAAGAAAGAACTGAGGACAAAGAGGAAGTGCAATTGGGGATTTATAGAGGAAGAAGCAATAAGCAGTGTATACAGAAAGAGCAATAAGCACCATATACAGAGGAAAAGCAATAGGCACCTGATACGGGCAGAACCAATCCGCAGTGTATACAGGGAAAAAGTGAGTCAAGGAAAAGACTTAAACACCCGTAGGAATACGTACTCAACAACATCAAAGTGTTCCATATAGAACACAAGTATATATACAAACTAATGACAGTAATTCTTCGCTGTCAACAAGCAGAGGAGTAAAAATCTGGATCAACCTCGCGAAGCCAGGGTTAGCTCGACATGTGCTCCAATCAAAAGATGGTGTCTAGAG
>QCUI01000021.1 GCA_003210775.1 Synechococcus sp. AG-679-A04 | reverse complement strand
GTGCCCTCTACTGGATAGAGAGATGCACACTTCTCGTTGCTCTTGCTCTCACGCTTCTGTGCGTCTCTGCAGAGTTGAAAGGCAAGAGTCCCCCCATTCCTTCCCTGAACTTTTTCTTTTGGGTTTTATCCACTGCCTCAAAAGCACGAATCGGCGAGTCAGTTAGAGACATCTCAGCATTCCACCCACACAATCGCGATACATCCTGGTGTTTAGTGGGACTACCCAAGACCAGTAAGCACTAAAAAAGTCCCTTACCGCAGCGGGTTTGAGAGGAAACAAGTCCTCTTTGGACTACTTGGGAACGGAGAGGGTGGGATTCGAACCCACGAGGGTGTGACCCCTACACGATTTCGAGTCGTGCGCATTCAACCGGGCTCTGCCACCTCTCCAAGCGCTCAAAGCGCAGTATCACTTTAGTAGGCAGCCCTCTCACACCCTGAGCAATCAGCCCGATTGGGGGCGAAGATTGCTGCGACGAAGTCGTTGAACTCGAGTTCCAAAGCGGACTGTCAACATGCGGCCCCGCTGGTCAGCGACGCCAACACTCAGTCCATCGCTCTGAAGACGCTGCCCTGGCGTGAGGGGGAACCGTCCTCTCTGTTCCACTTGAAGCGTGTGCGCCAATGCGTTCCAACACACCTGCTGATCCGTACCCACCGGGTCGAGGACCGCAATCCAATCAAGCCGTTGATGACCAAGCCCATGACTCAGTCGTGTCGCGATTCGGCAACTGAGGTCATCGCCATGGCTGCTCAACATGGCCGCCCGACCTCGGTGGCGCAGCACCAACCACTGGCGTCCCCACTGCTCCACACGAATCAAGTCATCCCGAAGCTGAACCCGAACCTGCAGGCACACCGCCAACACAAGCCACAGCAACGACAGACCGCGCCAGCGCTGCGTAGCGGGCATCAGCCAGGGGAGCAGCCCCAGTGCAAACAACAACACAAGCAGGGGATGCACCGGCCCTGTGAGCATCTGAGCCCCTGGCCACTGACTGATCCAGTGCACCAAACTGATCAGCCACCAACTCAACTGCTGCACAGGCCAGATCAACCAAGGCAACAGAGCAGCGCTCAGAGCATCCGGCAGCAGCAACACCATCACAGCCAGTGCCATGGCGGCCAGAGTGAGGGGTGCCAACAATGGCGCTGCCAACATGTTGCTGAACACGGCATAAAGAGGCGCTGCGCCGAAATACAGCAATTGCAGTGGCAGGGTCCAAAGCAGAGCGGCAAGGGGAATCGAAAGCGCCGGAGCCAATCGATGCAAAAACTGGGGCCAGTGCTGCACAAACCATTGCTCCAGGGAGCCTGCCGAAATCACCAAGCCAGCCGTCGCCGCGGCGCTGAGCTGAAAGCCGATGGAACGCCCCCATGCCGGATGCACCAGCAGCATCAGTACCAGCGTGACCAGGAGCACCCCCAGCGGGCGACTGCGATGTCCGCTTTCACGAATCAGCAGTGCCGCCGCACCCATCAACACCGCGCGCACCACGGATGGCTGCGCACCCGCAAGGGCGAGAAACAAAGCCATAGCGCCACTCCCCGCAGCAATCCTCAAGGCCGCAGGCAAGGTCCTGGTGCAAGCGAGTGTGCTGCCCAGCAGCACGGAGAGATGAAATCCAGAAGCGGCAAGGGCATGCGACAGACCTGCCACCCGGAATCCATCACGCAGGCTTTGCGGCAAGGACACCTGGGCACCTCCGAGCACCAGAGCCGCGAGCAAGCCACCCGACTGCTCGCCGACGAGATCAATGAAACGCTTAGCAATCGTGCGGCGTGCATTGGCAAGTGGGGTCCAGTCCTGCCGCAACACTTGAATGGCATCGGTGCGCAGACGACTCCAAGTTCGCTGCAGAGCCAAGCGCTCATCACCACTCGCCAACAGTGGGTGGGCGGCAGGTTGAGGACGGCGCAGTTCTCCCTGAAGCTCAAGCCAAGACCCAGTCAACAAAGGGGTCGTACAGGGATCAAGGGTCAGCTCCGTTCGCCCTCGACTGATCTGGCCATTGAGGCTGCTGACCTCCAGCAGAGACCTGCAGCGACCGTTGTTCACAGCAGCGTCGGCGTGGATGCGGCCCACCAGGCGCACCGCGAAAGGCTTGCCATCAAGAGGCATGAACAGGCTGGGATCCCCTGGCTGAGGCTGAGACATGGCGCCAGTTCCACAGCGAGCACAGACCAGACAGAGCATCAAAGAGAGAGCCGCAATGGCCTTTCTTGGCCGATGACAGGCTCTCCCCCAGACAGCCAGTCCGCAGACCAGAAGCGCCAACAGGCTCAGCCACTGCATCGAGGAGCGGACACAGGCCGACCCGATGCAGGCAAGTAACAACAACAACCCGGCACTGAAGACCGGTTTCATTCAGCACGATCGCAGTTGTTGCGAGAGTTCCCCCACGCAATCAGACATCAGCCAGAGCGGGCTGTTCGAGTAACGGGAATCCCAGCGCCTCCCGTTCAGCCAGCCAGGCCTCGGCAACCTTGCGCGCAAGGTTGCGAATGCGGCCGATCGTGGCCGTGCGCTCCGTCACCGAGATCACCCCACGAGCCTCCAGCAGGTTGAAGGTGTGGCTGCATTTCAGGACGAAATCCAGAGCCGGCGCTGGCAGGTTGTTCTCAATGAGATCGGCTGCTTCCGCTTCATAAATCGCGAACAACTGCTTGAGGCGCTCAGGGTTGGAAGCCTCAAAGTTGAAATGACACTGTCCCTTCTCAAAGGGAAGCCAGATATCGCCATAGCTCCGCTGGGCATTCCAGCTCAGATCCCAGATGCTTTCCACGTCCTGCAAGTACATCGCCAAACGCTCAAGCCCATAGGTGATCTCAATCGACACCGGCTTGCAGTCGATGCCGCCGCACTGCTGGAAATAGGTGAACTGGGTCACCTCCATGCCATCGAGCCACACCTCCCAGCCCACGCCCCAGGCCCCGAGGGTCGGCGACTCCCAATTGTCTTCCACGAAGCGGATGTCGTGATCAGCGGCACGGATCCCCAGTGCTTCCAGCGAGGCGAGATAGGTCTCCTGGATGCCATCCGGCGAAGGCTTGATCAGCACCTGGTACTGGAAATAGTGCTGTGCCCGATTGGGATTATTGCCGTAGCGACCATCGGTGGGGCGACGACAAGGCTCGGGATAAGCCACGGCCCAGGGCTCCGGTCCAATCGCTCGCAGCACCGTGTGCGGACTCATCGTTCCTGCGCCTTTTTCAGTGTCGTAGGGCTGCAGCAGCAGACACCCCTGCTCGGACCAGAAACGGTTAAGAGTGCTGATGATGTCCTGAAAATGCATCCGTGCGCTGGAGCCAATCCGCTGCATTCTCTCGTCAGAGCCGACTGGGCTGGTCAGCTCAGGGACAGGCAGCGGCGCAAATGGGCGATCGCGTGATGACGATGGGGATGACTACGCCCCGGGCCCATGGTTCCTAACCAGAAACTGCCATCACCCTGAAAGACCAGCACGGGCTTACTAGCCCCTTTGCCGTGGGTCTCCAGCAGCGACATGCAGAGCTTTTCGGCCACCTCCGCACCTCTGGGGCGAGAGCGCAGCCGGCGCAGAACCGGATCCACCTGAGAGAACGAAACGAAGGTGGCCTTCTGTGAGTCGGTGACCAGAATCATTCCATCCAGCCACTGGACTTCATCCAGCAGATCCTCGATGGAGGACAGCAGAGACGGCAACGGAAAGGCCATGCGTTTCTCCCCCGCTTCTTAATCATTCCTTCATAGTTCATCGGTCCCACCTGCCGCAAGCGAGGTGCGCTGGCCGATTGAAGTTTCAGGCCCAAACCATGAGAAGACCCATCAGACCTGCTGCCAAAGGGCGATGGCAGGCCTCACTGAAACCGGCATCGAGAGCCAGCTGCTGCTGAGCAGGTCCATTGGGAAAACGCTTGAGGCTCTCCTCGAGATAGGCGTAGTGATCGGCAAGACCGGCCCAAGACGCCACAGGAACCACGACTCTGCGCAGGTAGGTCTGTTGAAACACAGCCGCAGCAGTACCCGATGGCAGTGGATTGAAATCCAGCAACCCGGCCCGGCCTCCATCACGCAACACGCGCCGAAGCTCCCTGAGGCCAGCAGCTGGATCGGCAAGATTGCGCAATCCATAAGCCATCAACGCCCCATCGACACAGGCATCCGGCATCTCCAGATTCAGAGCATCGCCCTGCTTCCAGTGCACCGGCAGCCAGGGTTCACGTGCCGATCGTTGGGCCGCAATCGCTAGAGGTGCAGCGGCCGCATCCACACCCACCACGCTCCCTCCCGGGCGCAAACGGCGTGCCAAAGACAGGGCCAGATCCCCTGTTCCGCAACAAAGATCCAACCATTGCTCTCCCGGCTGCGGTGACAGCTGCAGCACCATCTCTCGCTTCCATTGGCGATGCAGCCCGAGACTGAGCCAATCATTCAGCCTGTCGTAGCTGGGTGCAGCATCGTTGAACAACTGTTCAACAGCTTCAGCATCGCCTGGCTTCAAAGCGGCAGGCCACTGAGCGTCATGACCATCACAGTGGCGAGTCCGACGGCTGCTGAACACACCATGCAGCCGGCGAGCATGAGCGAAAATTCCCCCTGGTCCATGGCGGCTTGCATCAGCTGAAGTGCCCAGCCAACAAGGGCAACCACCACGAACACCAGCAGGATGCCAAGAGGAAGCACCCAGCTCGTGGGGATCAATGGCTGACCTACAGAAACCGTCAGTGCCTCAATCGTGGCAAGCAAGAGGTGCACTAAAGAAATTCGAACGTGCTGAAAAGTTCTTTACACATTAATGAGAAGTCAAGCCTCCAGAGGCCGGATCATCAGGCCTCTACCGAGCAAATCCGACTTGATCGCCTCAACGGTGAGGATTCCGTCATGAAGCAGGGACGCCAGCAATGCCGCGGAAGCCTGGCCGCCATCAGGGCCGTCGTCGAGGGCTGCAGCGATGTGATCAAGACAACCGGCGCCTCCTGAAGCGATCACAGGCACGGGTACGGCCTCTGCGACCGCCCGAGTGAGTTCCAGGTCATACCCCGCCTGGGTGCCATCACCATCCATGGATGTGAGCAGGATTTCGCCGGCTCCGAGTTCGACCACCCGGCGTGCCCATGCGGTGACATCCAGGCCGGTGTTCTCACGACCACCCTTCACATAAACGTCCCAGCCGCCTGCCTGACGGCGGCGAGCATCAATGGCCACCACGATGCACTGGCAGCCGAAGCGATCCGCTCCTTCCTTCACCAGCTCCGGCCTTCGCACTGCTGACGAGTTGAGGCTGACCTTGTCAGCACCGGCCCGCAACAGCTCGGTAATGCCCTCCACCGAAGCGATGCCGCCACCAACCGTGAAGGGAATGGTGACCTGATCCGATGTTCTGCGGACCATGTCCACCAGAGTGGCTCGGCCCTCATGACTGGCGGCGATATCTAGAAACACCAGTTCATCAGCACCGGCCTGGCTGTAACGGCAAGCCAACTCGACAGGATCTCCCGCATCGCGAAGTCCTATGAAATTCACACCCTTCACCACACGCCCCTTGGCGACATCAAGGCAAGGAATTAAGCGAAGGGCGACCATGGCATTCGATACATGGCTGTTAAGGTGCAGCGTCTTTCCAAGCCTTGCAGGTCATGCTGGGAAATGTTCTCAATCTGATCAAACGATTAACCGGCTCAGAACCTCTTCCAACACCACAACTGGAATCCATTGAAGTTGGAAGCAAAGTACGAGTGACCCGGGTTCGTGATCGCATTCCTCAGGGCATGGTTGACCTGTTGAAAAGTGATGCCTTCGGCACCGTCACTGAATTCCGAACGGTCGATGGCAAAGGCATTGGCGTGGTCGTCGAGCTGAGTGATGGATCCAGCTCCTGGTTCTTTGAAGACGAGATCGTCGCTGCCTGAGGCTTAGTTCTGTGAGTGACGCCCGACAACTGCTCGGCATGAAGGGTGCCAGCGGCACCACCAACATCTGGAAGCTGCGTCTGCAGCTGATGAAACCGGTCACCTGGATCCCCTTGATCTGGGGAGTTGTCTGCGGTGCTGCGGCAAGTGGAAACTACGAATGGCGGCTTGATCACGTTCTCGCAGCCACTGTCTGCATGGCGATGAGTGGACCGCTGCTTGCCGGTTACACCCAGACCATCAACGACTACTACGACCGCGAAATCGACGCGATCAACGAGCCTTACCGGCCGATCCCCTCCGGAGCGATCTCCCTGGGACAGGTGAGGCTGCAGATCTGGGTGCTGCTGCTGAGCGGGCTGGCTGTGGCCTGGGGGCTCGACCAGTGGGCCAACCATGAGATCCCCGTTCTCTTTCTGCTTGCTGTCGGCGGGTCTTTCGTCAGCTACATCTATTCCGCGCCTCCCCTCAAGCTCAAACAAAACGGCTGGTTGGGGAATTACGCCCTGGGCGCCAGTTACATCGCTCTTCCCTGGTGGGCAGGCCAGGCACTCTTCGGTCAACTCACCTGGGCGACCGCTCTGCTCACCCTGGCCTACAGCCTTGCAGGGTTGGGGATCGCCGTGGTGAACGACTTCAAAAGTGTTGAAGGTGATCGTGCCCTCGGGCTTCAGTCACTTCCGGTTGCATTCGGAATTGGCCCCGCAAGCTGGATCAGCGCTGGGATGATTGATCTGTTTCAGCTGCTGATGGTTGCGGTGCTGATCGCGATCGGGCAGCATTTCGCTGCTGTTCTTCTTGTGCTGCTGATCGTGCCCCAGATCACCTTCCAGGACATCTGGCTGCTGCGGGATCCCGTGGCCTATGACGTGAAGTATCAGGCGAGCGCGCAACCCTTTCTGGTGCTCGGAATGCTGGTCACCGCTATAGCGATTGGTCACAGCCCTCTGACCCAAGTCATGTGATCCGCACCCGTCGTCATTGGATCCTGATCGGCGGTTCAGCCGTTGTGATCGGCAGTGGCGTGGCTCTGGCGCAATCGGCTCTTGTCAGCGCTTTCGATGCCACGCTCCCCGATGCACGCGGCATCAGCCGCTTCAACAGACCCGGCACCATCACCCTGCTGGCCAGCAATGGAGCGGTGATCCAGAAGCTGGGGCCGGCAACTCGCGAAAAGATCGAACCCGGGAAGATGCCTCTGCTGGTGAAGCAGGCCTTCATCGCCGCGGAAGATCGACGCTTCTACGACCACAACGGCGTTGATATCTGGGGAATCGGCCGGGCTCTAGTGCGCAACGTGCGCCAAGGATCCGTACGGGAAGGCGCCAGCACGATCACCCAGCAACTGGCACGAACGGTGTTCCTCAGCCAGGACCGCACGATCACGCGCAAGCTCAAGGAAGCTGCCCTGGCCTACAAACTCGAACGCCAGCTCAGCAAGGAGCAGATTCTTGAGCAATACCTGAACTATGTGTATCTCGGCGCCAGCGCCTACGGGCTGTCTGATGCCGCCTGGGTGTATTTCTCCAAGACACCAGATCAACTCAACCTTCAGGAGGCCGCACTGATTGCCGGCCTGCCCCCTGCTCCATCGGTGTATTCGCCGCTGGTGAATCCAGACCTGGCCCTGGAGCGGCGAAGCATCGTGCTGAACCGGATGCAACAGGCTGGCTTCATCACCGCAAGCGAAGCAGAGCAGGCGCGCACCAGCCCGCTCGATCTCACACCAGCCATTCCCAAATATTTCAACAGCTCAGCGCCGTACTTCACCAGCTGGGTAGCCCAGCAGTTGCCGCAGCTGCTCACTCCTGAGCAGATTGAGGTTGGAGGCCTGAAGATCCGCACCAGCCTCAATCTCGATTGGCAGAAAAAAGCCCAGCAAGTTGTCCGGAAGTTTGCTCCCTTCAACACCGAAGGCGTGATCGTGTCGATGGAACCAGGAACGGGCCTGGTGCGAGTGATGGTGGGTGGCAAGAACTTCAGCAGCAGTCAATTCAACAGAGCAACCCAGGGACTGCGCTCACCGGGATCCACCTTCAAGCTCTTTCCATATGCCGCCGCCATCAGATCGGGAGTGAAGCCGGAAGACATCTTTGTGGATGCTCCTCGCTGCTGGTCCGGCTACTGCCCCAAAAATTTCAAGAACAAATACTTCGGCAAAATTTCACTGGCTGACGCCCTGAAGAATTCGCTGAACACGGTGGCCGTGCAACTGCAGGACAAGGTCGGCTTTGACGCGATCATCAGCACCGCGAACCAACTCGGTATAGGCACCGAGCGCCCTCTGGGCAAGTACTACCCGATGGCGATCGGTGCCTATGAACAGACCGTGCTCGACATGACCGCGGCCTACGCCGCAGTCGCCAATCGCGGGGTGTACGTGAAACCGATGGCCTTCGAAGAAATCCGCGGCCCTGAAGGCAACGTTCTTTGGAGCAGGCGCATCGATGGCGACAAGGGGCGTCGGGCCCTCGACAGCGAGGTGGCCGACGCCATGAACTGGATGCTGCAACGGGTGGTGACAGGAGGAACGGGTGCTGCAGCCCGACTCGATGATCGTCCTGTAGCTGGCAAAACCGGTACCTCGGAAGGAGCCAGGGACCTGTGGTTCATCGGCTCCATCCCACAACTCACCACAGCTGTCTGGTTCGGCTACGACAACAACGCCGAAACCAACAGCAGCAGCGGCGAGGCCGCCTGGGCCTGGAAGCAATTCATGACCACAGTCAAAGGCAGCTACAACGTCCAGAAATTCCCTCCCAAACCGGTCCTCAACCGCCCCTTCACAGGGCCGAAAAAGCAGGGCCGCACCACAACGGGAGACTCAGCATCCGGGGGCAATGGTGACCAGCCCTTCAGCAGCGGAGAAGAACCGACAACAGTCGCGCCGGCCACACCTCCCAGGCGCTATGTCGCACCAGCTGGTGGCCCACCAGTGGATGAGAACTTCAGACCGCTGCCGGTGCAGTGATCACGGCTGCGTAAAAACCATCCCCCCCACTAGGGTCAGGCCAACGCTGCTGCTCGGAGTTGAGCACGAGATCCGGATGGGCCTGCAGCCAGCGGTGGATCTGTTCAGTGTTTTCTGAAGGTTGGATGGTGCAGGTCGCGTAAACCAGACGTCCACCTGGGGCCAGCAGAGATCGGAGACCATTCAGTAGGCCGATCTGCAGCTTCAACAATTCAGCCACCGACGCCTCTGTGACTCTCCAGCGAGCATCGGGATGGCGCGCCAACGTTCCTAGACCGGAACAAGGTGCATCCACAAGAATCCGGTCGAATCGGCCCTGCCACTCCGGTCGCTCCTGCCCGAGCTGAGACGCATCGGACGCCAGCGCATGGATGCTGCTGCAGCCAAGCCGAGCAGCATTGGCGGCCACCCGCTGCAAGCGGCCGGGAGAACGATCCACAGCCCAGATCTCTCCCCCATCTCCCATCAATTCCGCCAAATGGGTGGCTTTGCCTCCTGGGGCAGCACAGGCATCCAACACTCGTTGACCAGGGCGTGGATCGAGCAGCGGTGCCACCCACTGGGCCGCACGATCTTGGACGCACCAATACCCTTCGCTGTACCCGGGCCATTGGCGCAGATCACCTGATGGCTCCAGCACCTGAAGCCCATCCGGGCAACCTGCAATCGGCGCTGTTGCAATGCTGCTTTCGGCGAACAGTGCTGCCGCAAGATCAGGCGTTGAACGCAAGCGATTCACGCGCAGATCGAGGGGCGGAACCTGATTGCAGGCTCTGGCAACGCACTCAGCCTGTTCTTGGCCACACCACTGAAACAATCCGCGGCTGAGCCATAACGGCAACGAATGCTCTTGGGCCAGAGCAGCCGCTGGGTCCTCGGGCAGAGCCAATTCTTCGCCGGCCTCACGGGCTCGCAATGCTGAACGCAACAGTCCATTTACCACCGGCGCCAGACGGGCCAGCTTTCCCTGTTTCGCCAGCTCCACCGTTGTGTTCACTGCAGCGGAAGCAGGAATGCGCTCCATACGCAGCAACTGGTAGAGCCCGATATGCAAGAGCCAGCGCAAACGCGGCGGCTGCTTACGGGCAGGAACCTTGCCCAAGCGATCCAGCCAGCCATCAAGCCACTGACGCCAACGAATGGCCCCATAAGACAGCTCGGTGACAAAGCGTCGATCGACAGCACTGAGAGGCCTGCGACGCAGCGCCCGCTCCAAAGCCACATCTGCATAAGCCCCGGCCGCAACCGCCTCAAGAACGTCCCAGGCAACACGGCGAGAGAGCAGAGCATCTCGGGGAGAAGGTTCAGCAGGTTGAGCCATAGGTGGGCTTCGCTGGCTTCAATCATCCGCCAGCAACCTGCAGAGCCAGGGATAAGGCGCCAGCAGCAGGTCAGGACTCAGCCTGAGACAACAGACTTTAAAGACAACCCCATAAGCCATCAATAAAAATCAGAGCTGGTAGCAGAGATATTGCAAATCAATTAAAAAAGAAACCCAAATTCACCAAAAACGCCGATTAATTTGAAAAAAGATCTTGTTTATTTGCGAAAACATAAGAATTTCTCAATTCAATCTTAGTTCGGCTCAAGGCTCTCTTTGATACCAAGGTCACGTCCAAAAATTGCCATGCTTTCGTCCACCTCTGTCGCGACACAATTCGGCGGTGAACGTGCAACCAAGCAACCCGTAAAACTGCGGTCCGGATTTGCAGGCTCTGCAGAAGCAGCAGATGTCGATACAGCGATTCAAGAGGCCTACAAGCATGTTTATGGCAATGCACATGTCATGGAGTGCGAGCGATCAATCTCCCTTGAGGCTGAATTGCGCGATGGACGGATCACCGTGCAGGAGTTCATCAGGGGCCTTGCCAAGTCGGACTTCTATCGCAAAAACTTTTACGATTCCTGCTCTCCCCAGAGAACCATTGAACTGGATTTCAAACACCTGCTGGGCAGACCACCTCATGATCAAAGCGAAGTGTCCGAATCCATTCAGATTCAGGCTGCAGCAGGACACGATGCGCTTGTGGACTCTCTGATTGATTCAGAGGAATACAGCCAAGCTTTCGGAGAGCATGGCGTTCCGTTTGTGCGCTCCTGGCAAAACCAACCTGGATCAGCCCAGTCGGCCTTCAACCGCACTGCCGCAGTCTCTCTGGGTTACGCCTTTAGCGACAAAGCCATCGGAACAGGCTCCAGGCTCAGCAATCAACTGGCTTCTGGGCGCGCCAGCAGAATCACTTTTCCTGCCTCCGCCAAGCTCCAGTTGATGCGGATCTCCAGCAGCTGGAGAGGCAATCAGCCACCACGCTGGGCCAGCCGGATTGCAACGGTGTTCGTGATCGCAGGCGTCATCGAAGTCACGCGTCTGGTGGTCACCGTGGCCTACAGCGCCCTGAGCAACTGATCCATCTGGGCAATCTGCCTTTCATCAGGTGACCACAGGAACCTTTTGAGGGGCAAACGGCCTTCTAGATCCACAGGAATTCCCTCTGCAATCAAAAAGTCCCGCTGCAGCCAGTCAGATCCCTCGCGACTGAGGCTCATGGAGATACGCCCCTGGGCATTCACCACGCGCTGCCAGGGAATGTGGGTCGGCAGGCTCAAACGACGCAAAGCCCAGCCCACCTGGCGCGCACAGCCATAGGCAGCAATACGGTCCGCAACCTGGCCATAGGTCGAGAGATGCCCATGAGGAATCTGCTCAACCATGGCGTAGACACGTTGATCAAAACCTGTGCCTTTCATCACATTCGTGAGATCTTGGATATTACTAAATATCCTCAAAACCTCTTAAAAATGGCTTAGCTCGCCACAATTGCGATATTTAGCTCAAGCAACATGTTAATCAATCTTCTCGCCGGATTGTCATCAGGCTTGACCACAATTGCCCCTATTTCGCTCGAATCAATTCCGCAGCGATTGAGTTTTCAGCACCAATCTGCCAAGCCAATGATGATTAGCGGCCTGGGCCAAGGATGGTGCTGGGCAAACGAAGGCGGAACGATCAAAAAATTAGATACCTTTTGTGGCGGTGGGGGAGAAGGTGCTTCAGACATTAGTTGTACACCCTTTTATTATCGTCCCTATCAATTCAACTGGGACAACGGTTTATCGCCAGTCTGCAAAAGCAACAACAACGATCCCTATGACATTGTTAATGGAGCTAAATACAACATGGGAGCCCGAACATGGGCCAGCTTTCCAAAAGAGGATCGCAAAGATTATTGGGTTTTCCATAATTGCGATGGCGCTGGAATTCAACCCGACTGTTTAGGTGATATCAAATACATCGAACGCTTCGATGGGCCATCGACATCCCCTAGATGTGATAACAGCGGCCCAAGCAGCCCCCATGGGCGTAATCACTGCACATTCACGCATCCCAATTCCGGGACCACCTTTGGCGTTCAAAGATATTGGGCAGGATGGTACAGCGATGGTAATACAGTCATCAGCGGTGATGTTTGTGGAGCTGGACCAGAACAAAACCAACGTAAATGGAATGCGAGCGTCTGTCAAAAAATCAAAGACATCCACCAAGTCAATCCATATTCAGGCATGCCAGGCGTACTAAAGACATTCAATTTTGCACTTTACCCATGGGTTTGCGAGGCAGATTCAAGCATGCCTAACAACAACTTCACCTCGCCAACAATGAATACTTTTGGAGTCAAGAGTGGGTGGAAATGTTATGCCGACAACGAGCCTGGCTGCAAAGACGACTGCTGGCCTCCTTTTATCGAGATTTACTACGCAGGTCTCTTTGATGAAGGCAACGGAGTTTATGCACTGCGACTGGATAAATGGATGATCAACAACAGCAACTCACCGGAATTGATTGGAAAGGGCTATCGCATCTACCCCTGTAACAGCGGTGACAATTGCGAATGGTGAGGTTGATGATTCATCGTTTATTCCGTGAGAAGACTTACAAAATCTTTCCTCCACCCAGCGAAGATCAGCCCCCGTCGACCTGGCAACCAATCAGAGCACCAGCGGCACCCCCGACAGGCACACCGAACCAGCGCCCATTGCCACGCGACAGGGCAGCTCCGAGACCGGCTCCGAGCAGACCGCCGATCACGCTGCCCTCAACGCAACTGTTGGTGTCTGCGTTGGGTTCTTCCCATGCAGCGCGCCGAGCTACGCCATTTGGTCGATACAGATACTCACGGCTGTTGTCGTAGAAACGGCCGTTGTTGTATGCACGCCGGCTGTCATAAGCGCGATGGCCGTAATCGTCGCGACCGTAGTAGCCACGACCGTGATCACTGCGATACTCATACGCCAATAAAGGAGTCGCCGTGATCGGCAACAGGGCAGCCAGCGTCAGCAGCGCCGACAGTCTCACCGGAACAGGCTGATTCATGGTGACTTCATGCATGTGCAGAGCCATCCTGTTGAGGCACACCTCTGAAGAGGTGACTGAACATCGGCGACCCTGCATCCAGATATGACTGGGCTCAGCCACCTGCTCAAAACAGCGATTCAATCCACGCCATCAGCTTGCGCCAGGCAACGAGGACAGGGGCATTGAGCAAGCAACCCAAAAACAGCCAGCCCAAAAGCAGCACCTATGCGTTGCAGGATTCAGAAATCCTGGAGCTGCTTGCTGCCTTGCCTCAATCAACGATGGGGCGGCGCTACGGGTTCGCCTTCCAACTGATGGCCACCTATGGCCTGCAAGCGGCTGACCTGCGTTACCTGCAAGTTTGCAACCAGGAGAGCGAGCTTTGGCTGCGATCCAGACAACATGGCGCCGAACAGAGTGGTCGCACCAACCAGCCCTGCAGGCTTGAAGCCTTGCCGGTCATGACGGTCGATGGCATCCCGCAGGAGTGGAATCTGGTGGGTCGCGTCGCCCTTGGCGAGCGACTGCCACCTCTCGGCGCCGACTCAGAAGCAAGCCAGAACTTGGAGTCGTACCTGAACGACAACCCTGTCTGGCGACAGATTCAGAACAAAGCGACGCGATCAGGACAAAACGCCATAGTTGGCAGCTTCTGCCAACGCTTTTACTCCTCAGCCCACAACCTTTGACGTGCCAACGGGAGTGCTGATGAAGAGTGCTGATCTCAGCAATCAAGATTCTTTCAACATCAGACAGGCATAATGGTGGATAACAACACAGGCCTCAACAATGTCTGAGCAAGGCAATATCCAACGAGTCGAGTTGATCAACTACAAAAACGACGCTGGCAAAGAGCTGCTTGGCCTTGGCATCGAACTTGCCGATGATCCAGATGGCGGTATCAAAGTGCGCGTCTTGATGGACCCACAAGTTGTTAGCGGTGTCACCGTCACGCCACTTCAGCAGAGCGGATGCTGCGGATAACAATGCAATACCGTCCTATTAACTCAGGTCATTCAAAGTTGAACTTCAATCAACAAGAGTTCAACCACTTGCAAAGATCTTAATCAGCCCTGAAAGAGAAGCAGTTTCCACACGACGAAACATCAATCGTCTTTCCAGAAAGAAAGAATCCTCCGCCGGATAGTGATTCCTGATAATCGATCACCATTCCAGAAAAAAGCCGAACTTGTTCGGCTGTTGAATAGAGCGTCACTCCAGACTCTCTGGAGATTGGCTCACCTGAATTACGACCTGCCTTGAACACAATCGCACAATCAGAACAGCCTCCGGACACGACTTCGGCATGCATTTCACCTGGTATGCCGGCGACAGCGGATTGACGCATCAGCTCCTTAGCCGCATTAGACGTCAAGATCGTGCCCATCCCAGACCCCTCATTCTGATCAGAGTTACCAGCTGAAGCCTCCTTCAGCTGGTGGCCATGACGTGGACTTGTGTAGCAAATGCAATGACGTGCCAGCAGGATGCCAAGAGCCGCTTGCATGCAAATCTGAGCACTGCCCCCATGGCTGCCGGCAAGTCTTCGCGCCTGCAGCGATCTCAGCGATGCCGATCCTTCCCCGCCGATTTCAGCGTCTGAAGCAAGTCCTGGACAGCAGGATGTCGGATCTCACCGTTCTGGTGGAGCACGTGGAAAAACCCCACAACCTCTCGGCCATCCTGCGCAGTTGTGATGCCGTAGGGGTCCTCGAAGCCCATGCCGTCAGCTTCAGCGGCAGGCCCCGCACCTTCAACAGCACCGCCCAAGGAAGTCAGCGATGGGTGCCGCTGCATGACCATGCCGACATCAACAGCGCTGTGCGCCACCTCAAGGCTCAAGGCTTCCGGCTGTATGGCACCAACCTGGGCGTGAACGCGCGCGACTACCGTGAATGCGACTTCACCGGCCCCAGTGCCTTCGTTCTCGGTGCAGAGAAATGGGGGCTGACCGAAGAAGCCACCGCGTTGATGGATCAGGCAGTCTTCATCCCCATGCGTGGCATGGTGCAGTCGCTGAATGTGTCAGTGGCAACGGCCACACTGCTGTTTGAGGCCCTCAGGCAGCGTCAGGCGGTTGGGCTGGCACCGCTTGACGGTGAGGGGATTCCGGCAGAGCGGTACGGCGACCTGCTGTTTGAGTGGTGCTATCCCGAGGTGGCGAGCTGGTGCCGTGAGCAAGGCCGCAGCTATCCAGCCCTCAGCGAAGACGGTGAGATTCTCGAACAGCTGCCTCGCACAGCCAAGCTGCACTGCTGAATAAAAACAACGGTTCTGCGGGCTGACTCAGAACGGCATCAACACATCTTTGCTGCCTTGCCTGCGCTCCATCACCGGATGGTTTCGGCGCGCTGCAGGCAATCGCAAAGCAAACACCAAAGTGAGAAGTTCCAGCGGCAGGCTGCGGCTGATAAACAGGACCACAAGCCCAAGCGCAATGGCCAACATCTGCTCAAGCAGACCGATCACATCATCTGGGTTGCTGCGGCCAGAAATCCACAGCGTCACCATCAGCGTCAGCAGAGCGAGCGTGGCCCAGAACGGCATGGTCTGATCAGTTCCGTTGATCTATTTTGCCGCCTCCCGCCCCGTACTGCTCACCCAAGCTTCAAGACCCTCACCCAGAAACGACAAACCCAACACCAGCACGAACATCGCCAGGCCTGGATACAGGGCCGTCCACCACACACCAGTGGGCACAGCAGCGAGCGCGAGGTTGAGATCACTGCCCCATTCCGGCACCGTTTCCGGAAGTCCTAAACCGAGAAATCCGAGGCCACCCAGCACCAGCACCGCATCGGCAGCATTGAGTGTGAGCAGCACCGGCACCGAGGTGATCACGTTGCGCAGCAGGTAACGGCGCAGGATCCAGACCGGTCCGGCCCCGAGCGTGCGCGCTGCCTCCACGAACAACTCTGCTTTCACCTGGGCTGTCTGGTTGCGCACCACCCTGAAGTACTGGGGGATATAAACCACGCATAACGCTGCGGCCGCATTGGGAACACCGCGCCCCAGAAGGAAGGCCAGGACCACCGACAGCAACAACACCGGCAGTGTGTAGAGCGTGTCCATCAGCAGCACGAGCACGCGATCCACGCTTCCCCCCAGATAGCCACTCACCATGCCCAAGGGCACACCGATCACCAGCGCGAAGGTCACGGCCAGGAGCACGACCTGCAGTGCCACACCGCTGCCTTGCAACGTGCGCACGCAAACGTCACGTCCCAGACGATCGGTGCCGCACCAATGGGCCATCGAGGGAGGCGCGTAGATGGGATTGTCCAAACCAGCATTGGGGTCCGGCAGCAGGCCAGCTGCCAACAACACCGGTGTGAGAAGGGCCACTAGGCCATAAATCGCCACGATCACCAGGCCCCAGCGGGCCATGCGAGCCGAAAGGCTGGGACGGGCAATGCCCAGAGGCGAGGCGGCAAAACTCACAGAGGAGCAAGGCAGTGATCCAACGCATTCTTGCCGGCATGCCCGTGAAGAAGCAGGATTAACTCATGAAGCGTTCCGGCAACTGGCGATCTCGCCTAACGGCCACGATGCTCGGCCAGCTGCAACTAGCGACGTACACCGCTGTGATGCTCGGTTTCACCGGCGCCACCAGCACAGGGCTGTTGCTGAGCGAACGCAGCCGACTGCGCGTGGGTGAAGATCGCCTTCAGAGCGCATCGGAATCACTCGCCCTGCGCCTTAAAGCAGTTGCACAAACAAACGACAACGAGAAAGTGATCCTGCAGGAACTTCAGGAACACTCCAGCGGACGCACCAAACTATGGATGGAAAAGCCTGACGGGCAGGTCCTCACCCCCAGACGGGACCATCTCCCCATGCCAGGTGGTCTAGTCCAAGCAGCGATCGCGGCAAATCCCCTCCGGACGCCTGGCCAATCGCATCTGATCTCTCTTGAGGAACGCGACTATCTGACGATGCTGAACCGTCATCTTGTGTCGGGTCATACGCTCTGGAGCAGCACTGAGATCTCACGCCTGGGATCTGCGCAGAACGAATTTCTGGCCTGGATGATTCTGATCTGGGGAGGATCTCTTGGTGCTTCCCTGCTGCTGGTCAGCCTCTTGGTGAGGAAGATCACCAGACCATTGCAAGAGCTCAGCAAGCGCAGCGCCGAACTCACCGCTGAAGGCCTGCAAGCATCGTCATTACCAGTACCGACCAGCCCTGAAGAACTGCGGCGGCTCACTCTGACCTACAACGCCCTCACCGAACGACTGGCCCAGTCCTGGAGCCAGCAGCGTCAGTTTGTGAGCGCGGTGAGTCATGAATTGCAAGCGCCGCTGACCTTGGTATCGGGATCTCTGAAAAGAGTGATCCGCAAGGCTCCGGAGCTGGACTCACAACTGGTTCAACGCCTTCATGACGCCGAAGAGGAAACCATCGGCATGCAGCAACTGCTCAATGACCTGCTCGACCTCTCCCGCAGCGATTCCGGGCGATTGCAGGTCAAACAGGAACCGGTAGACCTGCATCCTCTATTGGATGAAGTGGTTCGCGCCCAGGGAGCGGCCCTGGATCGTGAACTCAGCCTGGAGCTACCTGCAGAAGGCAGCTCCACTACAGCCCTCGGCGATGCCGCCAGGCTGCGCCAGGTGTTGCTCAACCTGATCGAAAACGCTCACAAGTACTCACCCCCCGAACAGCCCATCCAGCTGCGCCTGCAATCCGGCATCAACGACCTAGTGCTTGAGGTGGAAGATCGAGGCATCGGCATTCCCTTGCAAGACCAGGCCTACGTGTTCGATCGCTTCCACCGGGGCGCCAACACCACGGGGCAAAGCGGCAGTGGCGTTGGATTATCCGTTGTGAAACTGTTGCTGGAGGCGATGGGTGGCAGCATCAAGGTGAGAAGCGAACCCGGCATGGGCAGTTGCTTTGCCATTCAATTGAGGCGAGCCCCTTGATTCCCTACCTAATCCTGATCTCGCTGTTGGTGCCGGCCAATCTCTGGGCGTCAATCACACCGCACTTGCATAGCGATCTGAGCATGCGTCTTCTGCATGGCGTATCGACGCTGGTGTTGCTGCCTCCCTTGTTCAGCATGTGGCGACAACGCCGGAAGATTCAACGGCTGCCCGCCCTGCTGCTGGCCAGCTTCTCCCTGGTGCTGATCGTGGTCAACACTCACATCGCTGCCGTCGGCATGGGTGTTCGCTACGGCTGGATTGATCACCTGTTTCTGTCGATCGCCTGCCTAGCCGTGCTGGCCTTCTATCTGCTTAATGATGGGGAGGATGAGCTTGCGGAGCAGGAGACGCGCACCTCCTGAGAGCAAGCCCGAAGACGGCACCACCAGCTTCGGCATCGTCGATCGACACGCTGCCTCCCATTGAGGCGATCAGCGTCTGCACAAGGGCCAACCCGATCCCACTGCCAGGACTCTCAGCACTGTTGCTGCCGCGACGGAAATGCTCGAACACCAACTCCCGTTCCTCCTCGAGGACGCCGGGGCCATGGTCACGAACCTGCAAGACCACTCTCTCCGCTTGGCAGAGGTAACCCAGCTCGACAGGAGAAGCGGGCGGACTGTATTGGCAAGCGTTGTTGATCAGATGGACAAGACACTGCAGCACAGCATCCCGATCAGCGAAGACCTCGATCGACTGGGAATCCACGCCTTCAGGGGGGATCACCACAATCCGCGACTGTGCTGATGGCTCGACCAGTGCAATGGCCTGCTGAACCAGATCAGCAATGCACAGAGGCTGACAATCAAGGTTTTGACTGCTGATCTCGGCGCGGGTGATCGCCACCAGGTCGGTCAGCAGTTGTCCCAACCGGCGAATTTCATCCCCCACAATCAGCAGCTGGCGTCGCTGATCATCCGTGAGGTTGTCGGCATGACGCATCAGCCTGCGGTTGTAGCCGCCAATGATGGTGATGGGATTGCGCAGCTCATGGCTCACGCTGCTGGCGAACTGTTGCTGACGCTCGAAGGAGTCAGCCAGACGGTCGCGCAGATCGTTGACCGCGAACGCCAGCGGCTTCAACTCCAGCGGTAACTGGTCGGGTTCAATGGCTTGATGCTGCAGAGGATTGGACTGAAACGCCTTTAACGAGTCGCCGAGGCGCGTTAGGGGCTGAAAAGCGCGATCAATGCCACGGCGATTGAGCAGAGCAGACAGCAAAGCGGCCAGAACCGCACCAAGTAGCAACAGTGCGTTGAGCTGACGCTGCAACGCCACCTCGGAAGAGACATTCTCCAGCAGATACAACCGGAAGGGGTTGCCGTTCAGAGTCATGACACTGCTGGTGATCATGTAACTGCTGCTGCGGTAGCGGAACAGCTGAGGCCTGGACTGGTGTTGAGCAAGCTGCTCAGCCCGTTGGCGCAGATCTGCGGAGGGGTGCATCAATGCAGCATCAGCAGACTGCTGCGCTGCAAAGTGTCCCCACAACATCAGGTTGGAACTAGAAAAGCTGCTGAATAAGCGTTGCAGTTGTTGGGGTTGACCCGCAACGACAACATTGCTGCGCAACAAGCGTTCAGCCCGCTGAATGGTGATCAGCTGTCGCTGCTGGCGCTGCTGCTTGAACAGCTGAACATTCACCAGCAGCAACACGCCGTAGCCCAGCAACACCGCCAGCAAAGCGGTGCGCTGCAACCGTCTCCGAATCGAAGTCTGTTCAACACCAGCGCTCACAGTTGCCCCTCTCCAGCAGCAAAACAGATCGGCGACGCTCTTAGACCTTCAAGCGGCCAGCCGGCTGCGCAGTAATCGCTGCTCACCGGAACGGGACGGCAACTGCTGTTCGATCTCCAACTCCAGCACAGGCCATTGCGGGTGCGGGCGTGCCGTGAATCCTGATCCGATTGATTGGGGAAGCGCATCCAGCAGCACCCGATTCTGGAAAGCACCCCGGAGGTTAGGCACGCCATCGAGGCTGTAGGCCGGGCCACAACGCATCAACACCTGACCGCGCCAAATCGCATCCGGGGCAGAACCAACTGAATAGACAATCGCGTCTTCGCCGCGGGCCTGGACATCATCAGCCAGGGTTGCAATCGCCAGCACCGGACGACGACCACTCATGCGGCAAGGCCAACGATTGGAGACCGGCGGATCAACCATCCAGCCATGACCCGATCCCAGTTCCTCTCGGATCAGCTCCAGACTGCGACGCTGGCGCGAGCTTTCGCTCAGGCGCAGGGCCATCACCCTGCCCAGCTGAAGATCGGCGCCGATCAAGCGCAGCAGCAGCGCAAACAACATGGTGCCCAGGCTGAGAGCCAGCAATAGCTCCAACAGCGTGAATCCTGGAGAGCCTTCGGCTTTGAATCGGCCTTGCTTCATCTCATCCCGCCTGAGTATTGGGTCGGCAGAGAGTGCTGCGGGGGGCCTCACCCAGCTCAGGAGGGTCTGCCTGATAGATGCCAACCCTGCTTACACCCAACGGCAAGCTCACCACCAAACAGCGACTCCGGGCCACTCGCTCGTGGCTGATCACGGTGGTGCCGCCATCCAACAGCAAGCCGTTCGCCGACACACGGATCACATCCGGCAGGTTCGTGTGCACCCGAATCGGCCCCTGCTCCAAGGCCTCCTGCAAAGCAAGGCCAATTCCTGAGCAGGGAACCAACTCACCCGGCAATGCACCCTGCTCAGGCTCCAGCCAAGCCTCGCTGCTCAGGCTCAACCCACACGCCTGCTGAGCACGTCGCGCGACTAGGCGGGCCCGTTCCAGGCCCAGCTGCAAACGCCGAGCCGTTACATCCAGCTGCAAGCGATCACGATCAGCAGCTGTGTTGGGCAGAGCGAGTGAGGCGATGATTGCTACAACAGCGACCGTGACCATCAGCTCCACGAGACTGAAGCCTGGGCTCGCACGTCTCATGACTTGCAGAGCCCATAAGCCGCTGGACTGAACAGCTGGCGGCGCTGCAACAGCACGCCACCGTTGGCGTTCAACGCAGACAGCTCCTGCCAGACGCCGATCTGATCGGAATCCACAACCCATTGCCGAGTCATGTCCTGCGGCAACGGCACACCCTGATCCAACGCAACAGTGAGAGCACGAGCATCCAGCAGGCACGGATCAGAACCAGAGATCAACAGATTGCGCTCAGCTCCATGGCCTTGAAGCCAGCGATGGCTGGCCAACTGCAACAGCTCCAGCTGGTCAGCTGTTTGCTGCAGCGTGCTGCTCTGTTGCCAGATCGTCGTCGCCTGACTCCAGACTCCAAGGGCCGCACTGCTGCTGCTGACCAGGAGGAGTGATGAGATCAAGACCTCCGCCAGGCTCATGAGAGGGGCTCCGCTGCATCACGCCCGATCAGCTGCACATCACTGATTCCCAGGATCTGAGTGCCATCGGCAGCAAGCTCAAGCCTGAAGCTGGCGCGACGAGCATCCACCAAGGCCAAACGCAAATCCCCCGATCCGAGAGCAGGTTGCCAAGACAACAGCTGCCATGGCTGGTCCGCCACGCTGCCTTCCAGCAGTGAACTGGGCTCAGCGCCAGAGCAGCTGTGCTTACGAAAGCCCCATTCAACAGACGGCCACAGCAGCAGACAGGCCTGCGCTCCACTGGCCATGGTCGTGAAGGCCTGGGCAGCAGAGCGCAACAGATCTGCCGACTGATCCCGCTCCATCGCAGCCTGCAAACGCAGGCGCCCCTTCAGGCTGAGGGTGTGAATCGAAGCACTGCCAAGCAGCAACACAGCGGAAGCTGACAGTGCCAGTGGCAGCACAAATCCACTCTTTTTGAACGACGACTTGAAAGTCGCCCTTCGGCGAGTCAATAACGACAACACAGCAGCAGCAGAAAGACTGAGGGAAGCATTCCCCACCAACCACACATAAGGTGCGTCGTAGAAACAGCACTGCCATGGCAGATGCACCGAGCAGCAGAGTGCTGATCGTCGATGACGATCCGGAACTTCTGCGCTTTCTGATCGAAGAGCTCACGCAGCAGGGGCTGGACTGTGAAGGCGCTAGTTGTGGAGGCGATGCTCTGCTGCAGTTACGCAAGGCGCGCTTCGATCTGGTGATTCTTGACTGGACCATGCCTGACTTCGATGGAATCGAGATCTGCCGCCGGCTGCGCAGCAGCGGCGACACCACTCCCGTGCTGATGCTCACCGCCCACGACGACGTGGATGATCGGGTGCTTGCACTGGATCTGGGCGTCGACGACTACCTCACCAAACCCTTCGAGCTGAGGGAATTACATGCACGTGTGCGTGCACGGTTGCGGCGGAGCCTTTACGCAAGCAGTGAACGGAGCAGCGAAAGCCTCAGCCTGGGAGATTTACACATCGACCTCATCGAACGGCAAGTGCAGCGAGGAGAGCACAAGCTGTCGCTGTCCCAGAGGGAATTCGATCTGCTCGCCTACCTGGTGAAACACAGTGGCGAGGTGCAATCGCGCCTGCAGATCCTGGAGGGCGTCTGGGGAGCACCGTTTGTTGGCGATCCCAATACGCTGGATGTTTACATGGGCTATCTGCGCCGCAAGATCGAAAAACCGGATCACCCCCAGTTGCTGCACACCGTGCGCGGGGTGGGTTTCATCGCCCGTCTGCTGCAAGCCTGAAGCCCAACTGAAGATCCGCACCACCGGCAGGGGCATCGCCGATGTGCAACTCGCCATCCATCGCCCGCATTAACTCATCCACAAGAGCCAGCCCAATTCCGGTTCCACGGGTACCGGCAGAACTGGTACCACGCTTGAAGCGTTGCAACACCGAGGTCCGTTCGGATGCGTCGATGCCAGGCCCCTGATCAAGCACATGCAGCACCAGCCAGCCGTCTTGCTCGACCGCCTGTAGACGCACGCTGCCGGAGCTGTAAAGCAAGGCATTGCGAATCAGCTCCAGCAAGCACTCCTGCAAACACACCGGATCAGCCCACAAAGCTGGCAGCGCTGCAGGAGAAGGCTGAGGCAACAGAAGCCGTGCACCGGCGAATGGCGACAACGATTCGTAGACCAACAGCAACTGCTCCTCGGGATCGAGATGCTGGCAGTGAAGCTGCAGGCGACCTGAGTCACTACGGGCCAGATCACGCAGCACCCGCAACAGATCTGCCATGCGTTTGGCTTCCTTGCTGATCAACGCAGCCGAGCGCAGCTCAGACGGTGGCAATGCCTGGCCTTGAAGCCGCTGGGCGTGGCTGGAAATCACGGTGATCGGTGTGCGCAGCTCGTGAGCTACACCATCCACAAAAGTCCTTTCGCGAGACCAGGCTTCAGCGAGTCGTTGCTGCAGGTTGTTGAAAGCAAAAACAATCGCCCGAAGCTCCTGCGGCTGTGCCTGAGGATCCAGGAGATGCTCGCCCAAATTGTCAGCCTCAAGGGTCTGAAGCTGCCGATCGAGATCATCCAGTGGTACAACCAGACCTCGACGCAACACCAGACGTAACAACAGGGCAGTGAACAGGATTGAGACTCCCGCCGCTGCAATCAGCAGCATCTGACCCAAACGCTGTTGCTCCAGCGAACCGGACACGTTCTGGCTGAGCTGCAGCCAGCGCAAATCACCAGAGGCAAGCCGCAATGGACTCCGGCTCACCAGCCATTGCTCACCGGAAGCCCCCTTCCGCAACTGCGGCCGAAGCGATGAACTTTGCACCAACAATGAAATCTTGATACCAAGTCTTCGGAGTGGAACTGGATCCAACTGATTACTGGCTGCCTGCGTCGTGATCGCCTGCACCAGGCGCTCGTGCTGGCCACGACGCTGCACATCAGCAAGTGCAGCATTGATCACCAGCAAAACGGTGTAACCGGCGATCACCGTGAGCACGGAAGTGGACTGAAGCCAGACCCGCAGAGAAGGCAGCGACTGGTGTTTCAACGACTGAGAGCTTCCCTAAGAAGGTTCTTAGGAAGCTTTAGCCTTTCTTTTGCCCGTTAGCCAACTGAAAGAGAGATTGTGACCTTGTAAGCACTCTCAGTGCAATACAAACTTTCACACTCTGACCAGCCATGACCACTCTCAACAGCCGGCTCCAGCTGGCCATGCTCAATCGCAAGAAAGGACGCAACGCTCTTGAAAAAGGCTTCACTCTTGTGGAGCTGATGATCGTAATTGTGATCGTTGGAATCTTGTCAGCAGTCGCTCTTCCCAACTTCCTAAGCCAAACCAGCAAAGCGAAAGCAACTGAAGCAAAAACTTTGGCCTCCGCAGCACTCAAAGAAGCACAGGTTGCTTGGACAGAATCAGGCTCAGCTGGTCTAACCGACTGGCAAGTATCCTCCACAGCCGCAACCGATCCGGGACAATGCCCAGCCTCCACAACCAATTTCGACTTTCAGTGCGATGGAGCTGACGAAGAGGCCGTGACAGTCACAGCCGAAGGCACAGGCGACTCAGGGGACCTAGAAGGTAAAACGGTAATCGCAACTTTCGACGCCACCAAGGGCGGACAAGTTACATTTACTGGAACCGCCCCTTGATCAAAAAGTACACTTTTTAATTCACAAAAGCCCGCTTTCAGCGGGCTTTCTTGTACTCAAAATATTCCACACAGCAAATACTCATACAAACCTACGCATTTTCAAAGATTGTTACACATAGCAGATGTCAGCATAAAAACAAAGACAAATCACCCTTGCATTCTCAGCCAATAAAGCCATTAAAATCAACAGGCTTCACGCTAAGCGAAGTAGTCATCACCACTGCGATAGTCGGAATACTTTCGTCAGTCGCTCTGCCAAATCACCTCAACCAAGTCAATCGTTCACGCCAAAACGAGGCAGCAGCAGTGGTCTCACAAGTTAAGACTACAATTGCAACATATGCCGATGAATTCGGATTACTGCCTACAAGCTGGGACGACTTAAACGACATCAACGCAGTAATGACAGACAACGGTCCGGCAACTCAAACCAACTTCGAAGAAATTACACTGGCAGGAGGTTTTTACAAGACATCTATTGTCCAGACAGGCAATCTGTTCACCGTCGTAGCCACTAATAACAATGCACCGAAACTAAATATTGTGGCTTGCCTGAACCTCACCAACGGCGCAAGCGCGATCAACAAAGGCAATGCCTCCACTGCCGCTACAACCCCTAACTGTGGATAAATGAAACATCCATTCACCAGCACGTATCGACCACTCAAGCGAAGAGCCCCAAAACAGGAGAAGGGGCTCTCATTAGTGATCTCCTTAATGATGGGGATGGTACTGATAGCAGGTGTTACAGGCTTACTGATCAGGCAATTAACAGCCCGAAAGCTTGCAGCATCTGAGAGTTATCAGCAGATGGCAGAAACCGCAGCGTTAAACGGATTCAATCGAATCCTCAGTGAACTTAACGACGATAACAGCAGCAACTACAAAGGATATCTGCTCACACTTGACCATCACGGCGGCGACATCGACAATTCTGGGATTAAAAAGTGGGGATGGAATGCTCCCAACCCAATTGATTTTCCGTTACGGGAACTCTGCACCAACCGCAGCCAATTACCTGAGGCAGTACCTGCCAGTTCAAACACAAGAGAACCTCCCCATGTTGAACTAACAGAGAGCACATCCAGCCAACGGGATGATGGAAAAGCCAACCTCCAACTTCAATACCGATTACGCGGGTACACCACCACCGCAACAGCCAGCAACAACGGCACAGGTGAAGGGCGCTTTCAGATCGAAGGTCTTGTGGTGCGCGATGGAGACGATCCTGGCAAGGGCTATCTGGCCAGAACTCTCCTACTTCGTTCGCTCTATGTGAACTCAATTGTTGCTGGAGAAGGAGATTGGGCGGTCCTAGCAGGACAAACGCTATCGCTGGGAGACGCTGAAATTCTGAGCGAGAACGGAACTGCTGGAGACGGAAAGGTACTGCTGAATGTCAACTCAGCCCGTCCTTATCTCACTGCCAATGGATGCTTACCCTCCAAACTGCTCGAGGATGTGGGAGCCATCAGAACTAACGATAACCTGGAAAACAGAATTGTTCCCATCCTCGAAAAAGGCTTACCCACCAGCAATTTATGGAACCTTGGCCTAAACCAAGACAAGGCAAGTGAATCCGACCAAAGCCGAATTTGGAGCTTTGACGACACAGGTGCTTTGAACGATTGCAATGCCATTGCCTGCAATCGTGATTCCGATTCAGCAGACGCTTATGCACGCGACGACCTGGTGGAGAGTGGCAGTTCTGTCATCCGGCTAGACACCAGTGAACTCTGCAATGGAACTGGGAACGACTGCCACGTCTTTGTGGAACACATCAACCTGACCAACACGCGACTGCTGATCGAAACCAGTGCAAGCCGACCGGTTGTTCTGCATTTGGAATACCCCGGCACCTCCACCGTGGACCCCTCAGAACCGGGCATCACAGGCAGCATCAACCTTGGCAGTGGCGCCCAGCTCTGCGGCGTCAATTCAGGCAGCAACACCTGTAATGGCAAGCCTGAACAGCTGATCATCTTGTCTGGTGCACCAAAACCCGGCGGAGTGCGCAGCTGCGGGGTATCGCCTTCAACCGATAAGTATGTGCTCGCCTTTGATGGCGACAGTCTTCCTGCTGCCAGTGTGCATCTACTTCCCGGTATTGTGAAAACAGGGACCAACAACACCAGCCTCAATGGGCTGATCTGGGCCGATGGCATCTGCACCGATGCGGGCCCCTTTGCCTTGATCACCGGCACCAGTGGGGACAGCACTGTTGTTCGTGATCTGAATGAACAGTGGGATTGGGAAAGTCAGAACTTCCCTGGTTACGGCCAGACGGTGACCCGTGGAATCCGCGGCACAGGACTGGATACGTTCCGGCGATGGTAATCCAACACTCATACAATACTCAGCTCAAAGCAGAAAGATTCAATTAAAATAGATAAGTAGGATTATTCCTACACAATCAAGTAACACCATAAGGTGAAAAATAGACATCGCTATCGACACAATGAGCGATCAAGAAAACCAGTCAATGGCTTTTCAATGGTCGAGGTGCTGATCGCAGGGGTTCTTCTGGCCTCTGCTTTAACAGCGGTTAGTCGGCTCTCAATTGCGGCTTTGAGCAGCAGTGCGCGCTTATCTGATCGTGCACGGATCGAAGCAGCTATTTACGAGAATATTCAAACGATGCAGAAAGAAGACTCTTACTATACAGAAGCCTGGATAACAGATAATCAAGGGGAAGAAGGTCTTCGAAATGCTTGCAAGAATCCAGTAGAGGCCCTCAGCAAGCACCTGCGCGACATCGCACCAGGCCCGCGTGAAACAACCATAAATCGAGCCTTTGATATCAACTCAATCCCTGGGATCCTCCGCATTGTTTATAGCTTTGAAGCACCAGAGCAGCAGATACAAAAAGAGTTACGAGTGATAGAAATGAGCCCAAATTTTGCGTCAAATTGCTACAATACATTATGAGATCAGAGCATTCAGGATTCACATTACTTGAAATGATCGCTGGGATGGCAATCATCACCATCGGACTAACAGCAGCTATCCCCCCTTATCTACGCAACATGCGCCAAGGGGAAGTTGATCGCTATACCCAGCAACTCGAAGCAGGATTGTTCGGACTACGTGCCAAACTCGGCCAACAGAAAACCAGTTGCACCTTGCAGTTCGATAAATCCGGATTAACGAATTTCGTCGCGCCAACTGAGCTTGTGGAGATGAACCAGCACCCAGAACGAATGGAATGTTGCAACAGCGATATTGAAGCAGCAGGCCAACCCAGCGGCTGTGACTATGGTGTGAAGATTGGCAAATTGTTGGCCCAGGAATCGAGCGGAGCTGAAAAAGACAAAATCATTCGCGACCGTACGCTGCGCCTGCTCGATCAGGAAGGGACACGGGAATCAAAGGAAGTGGAAGTAAGCGTGAATCTCGGTAGCTATGAGCTGACGCCTCCCGGAACCAGCACGATGTCAGAAGATTTGATTTTTCTGATTCGCTCCACCAACACCCGGGAAAGACTCCTACGCACACGCTGTATTTTGATCTCAAGCACAGGAAACATATTCCGAGCAAGCTGGAATCACTTGACATCAAGCTGCGAGAAAAGAAAAGCTTCTCAGTAACCATTAAGCCTATCATCAGACCCGCCTAAGTTTATGACGCTAAAAATGATTAATAATTGAATTATCAAGCTCTTTCTAGACCATGAAAACGAGAGCACTACCAGCAAAAAGACAACGCAAGCCAGAACAGAATGGTTTTGCAGGGGTGAGCGAATTAGTGATCGCAGCAGGAACAGGTACGCTATTAATCATAGCCTCTGGAATGGCACTGCAATCTACCGGAAATCTGATCAAGCAATCCGAGTTAAAAACAACGCTACGCCAAAATTCAATTAACGGGCTGAGGCTACTCCGTTCAGAAGTAGAGCGAAGCATGCACCTTATTATCAACAAATCAGAAGATTTCAGCGATGACCAATCCCACATCAACATGAGTGATAGTCGCTATGAATCAATAGTAAAGGAGTGCAAATCATTAGCAGAAGAAGGAAATCGGCAATTTAAACCAATATTTGGTGTCAAGATGATTGAGTTAGACCAGCCGATTCTCTATGGCATTAGCCTGGATCCAAATACAATCAAAAGCAATGGTGTACAAAATGGATCAACCGGGTACACCATCGAGCGCTGTGGGGCACCACTGAATCCTGATGGGAAATACAAAGAAACCTCGAATATATTTCTATCCCGAGTGATCGATTCCGTGGGAGCTATCCCCTGCCGTAAAGCAAGTGAATTGCGCACTGGAGAAAGTTTATCCAGTGTATGTGAAGAAAATGGGCCAACCAAGGGTGAAATTTTAATGAATACAGATTTAACCTTCACTGCAGGCCAAACGCCCAGCCGTTCAGAACGTGAACCCGCCATACGAATCGAAACTGACACGAATTACAAATTAGTGAAATTCATTGATCCCACCGAAGCAAGCGAAAATCAAGAGGACGACTCAATCAAGGAAAGTTTCATTAATAAACTTGGGGTGGGCGACAAGGAAGTCACTTACCAACCGCTGTATTTCACTGCTTTTGCACGTGCAGATAAGCGAGTCGATAATTTTGGAGAAGAGGGAAAAGGGGGACCCCTTAATGGAGCCTTCTTCCAGAACATCACAAGCAGCAATGTGCGCTTTGTAATTGACGGATCAGGCTCGATGAGTGCCTGTGTGATGTGGGGCGACGGTTATGGATCGTGGCGCACCTTCTACGACCCTAATGAAGGTCGCTATCGCAATACAAGACGAATTTGTGCGCTGAGTCGTATGGAAGCGCTGATCAGCGAGATGACAATGATCTTGGAACAGCTACCCAACAACACCAAGATTGGTCTTACCTCATTCAGCTCCAGTGGATACGGAAATAACAAGGAGTGGAGTGAGTCGAGAGATAGCTTGGTACGCCTGGGTGATGAGGGCAAGCGCGACTCAGCCATTCAGTTTGTCAACACACTGGATAACGAAAGGGTGACCAGATGGGGAGGAACCGATCCCTGGAATGCCATTCAAAAGGCCTTCGATGACACAGAGACCGACACGCTCTATTTGATGTCAGACGGCCAACCCAATCGGGATCGCAGTGGTGGCAACTGGTCAAGCAGGGATCACCAGCCAACTGCTAATTACTACGCAGGAGAAAACAACAATCGCAAACATGCGGGTAAAGATCGCGCACTGATTGTAAATTCAACCTCACTTGGCATTGAGTCCCCTTGGCTGGCAAAACTTTCTGAGCTAACCCAGGGTTATTACAACCAGATCGACAAGGATTCTCTAAAGGAAAGCCAAGAGGAGCTCAGCTAGTATTCAATACATTAAAAGAATAGCAAAAAGTAGCTGCCGTTCATACACCTCCTTACAATCCAAATATCCTTTAGAAATTCAAATCAAGAAAGCAACACATGTCACCACACGAGCCCCATTCATACATCAACAATGCAAAAGCCCTAAGCCATAATGCATAAAGACACGATAAGTGCAATCAGGAAATAAGCCTGATCAACGAAGCAATTCATGGCGCCGACAGGATCGTCAAGAATTGAAGGGAATGCGCCCTCACAATAAAAATCATTGACATCCAAGCCATCTTTAGCTAAAAAATAACTGCTTCAACTAAAGCGACGAAATCAAAAACATCCGGCGCCTTGCAACGAGGAACATGCAAAATAATTTCTCCAACCCAAAGAATAACCGGCAATTATTTAATCAGTCTGGATATATTTTACCATTGGTCATCATCACTGGGATGATCCTGGTAGTTGGGGCTGTGATCTTATCTGCTCAAAGCTTCAGCGGGCTTATGCGATCAACCCGCCAGAAACAATCAGACGAAGCCGTTGAGATAGCAGAAACAGGTGTCTCACTCCTGATCAACGAACTAAATAAGGACTTTCCCTATCTACTGACAGTGGACTGTCAGGTAGAGAATAATTCCGCTTCAGAGCAGCTAGAAGAACCACTCTGTGCAGGTTGGGAAAACTTCGAATTTGGTCAACAGGGAGCTACAGAATCTGCGTGTCCTGCAAGATCAGAAGATCCAGAACTGGTCATGGATCTTCTCTACAAACCCCTCCAGTCTCAACGGGGGTCCTATCGTCTAAGGAATTATGAATTTCTGGGAGATCAAATCCAGGGCGGGAAAGCAATCATTCAGGTTCAAGGGCAACGATTTAAAGGAGTTAGTAATTCCTCTGATCTAGCAGCTTCAGCCATCATTGAGCAGGAAATCACCATTGCACCGAAATGTTGTGATAAACCACCATTTGTTGATTTAGAGCGCTGTGCCGGCGGTGAAGAAAAAATTCCGGGCCTGCTAACAAAAAAATTGTCGCCTGGTGGATTGGATGTCTTTGGGGACGTTCATACCATCAATTCTTGTCCTCCTGGTATGACTGGTCGGCCACCAAATTGCAACAACTCAAGTTCATTATGTGAAAACCAATTGGGTCTAACGAAAGATGAAATCACTCCTGAGCTAGCGGGCCAGGCCTCGCAAGCTTGTAACTTTGTTTCTGGTGACAGCACGTTTGGTGATAAAGACTTTCCCATCGCTCCTACATGGGCAGAAGGAGGTGATGATTGGGTCGAGCGTGTTCCTGCGAATATGGCAGGATCAATCACTGGAGGGATCTCAATCAGTCACACTAATAAGCCAGATTACTGCATCACAACCACCGGAGAGGAAGGCAAAAAAACAACAAGTTGTCGCATAAAAAGTATCGCAATGAGCGGAACAGATTCAATTGAATTAGACCCGGGAAATGGTCATATAAATTTTTATCTTGATGGTGGTCAGTCCATCGCATCGGCATCATTTTCCGGAAGAAACATCATCAACACAGGCGGGCCTGACCAGTTCTCAATTATTGCAGGCCCGCAAATGCAATTCGCAGAAACAGTCCATGAACAACCACCAAAATGTTCTTCACAATGGTCTCCTAAGCAGATCTCGATTTCCGGAGAAGGAGTCGTCAACGCTTTCATTTTTGCCTCATGCGCAGATGTTGTAATATCAGGAAATCCAGTCACCTTAAAC
>QCUI01000020.1 GCA_003210775.1 Synechococcus sp. AG-679-A04 | reverse complement strand
TTTCCGATGGCGAAGTTTCGCCAGCTCGACAGTTGTCTCAGGGAGACAGGGCTGGCCACTGACCTTCAGATGCATCGACCACTCCCAGTGCCTCGTCGATTGCTGGAATTGGTTCATGACCGCGCTTATCACGAAGCCTTTGCCAGAGATCAGCTGGATCGCCAGGCACAGCGGCGCATCGGATTGCCTGTCACTACCCCTTTGGTGCAGCGCACGTTTCTTGCCGTTGGCGGTTCGCTGCTGACAGCTCGACTGGCTTTGAAGCATGGTCTGGCCTGTCACCTCGCTGGTGGGACGCACCATGCCTTTCCTGGTTATGGCAGCGGATTCTGCATTTTTAATGATCTGGCGATCTGTGCTCGTGTGTTGCTTGAGCAGGAGCGCCTCACTCAGATCATGGTGGTTGATCTTGATGTGCATCAGGGCGATGCCACTGCGCTGATCTTTCAACATGAGCCAAGGGTGTTCACCTTTTCAGCGCATGCAGCGTCCAACTTTCCTGCCCGCAAGCAGATTAGTGATCTAGATCTGCCCATCAGCGATGGAGTAGGCGATCAGGAGTACCTCGCCTTGATTGGCGACCACCTACCCGATCTGCTGGACCGGCTGAATCCACAGATCGTGCTTTACAACGCGGGTGTTGATCCCCATCGCGATGACCGTCTGGGACGTCTGGCCCTGTCGGATGTCGGCCTTTTGCAAAGGGATCATCTGGTGCTGGATGCCTGTCTGCGCCGCAAGATTCCTGTGGCCACAGTGATTGGCGGTGGTTACGACGCTATGACGCCTTTGGTGAAGCGTCACGCACTGGTGTTCAGGGCAGCAGCTGATCAGGCCCGTTTGCATGGTCTCTAAGTCAGGCTGAGGTCAGTCTTCGGCCCAGATGTAGCGAGTCAGCTCAGATCCATCCGGCTCGGGTGCACTGAGAGCGAAGTCGACACAGTCCTGGACGATGCCGTCGATCTCCTTTTCGATCCCCCGCAGCTCCTCGCTGCTTGTTAAGCCGGAGCCGACCAGGTCGCGTTCAAGCGCTTTGAGTGGATCGCGTTTGGCCCAGAACTGTTTCTCTTCTTCGGCACGCAGTTCATCAGGGTCAGCCAGTGAATGGCCTCGGAAGCGGTAGGTCAGGCACTCCAACACCGTGGGACCTTCTCCAGCCCTGGCCCGCTCAACAGCCCTTTGGGCTGCGGCCCGAACGGCCAGAACGTCCATGCCGTCCACTTCTTCTCCGGCCATGCCAAAAGCACCGGCCTTACGCCAGATCTCTGGATCGCTGGTGGCACGGTCGTGGGCCATGCCGATGGCCCACTTGTTGTTCTCCACCACAAAAATGATCGGCAGCTTCCAGAGCTGCGCCATGTTCAGGCATTCAAAGAACTGACCGTTATTGCAGGTGCCATCTCCAAAGAATGCTGCTGTAACTGAATTGCTGCTGGGGTCACCCAGGGCATCTCGCTTGTAGCGGCTGGTGAACGCTGCACCGAGGGCTATTGGAATGCCTTCCCCGATGAAGGCGAACCCGCCGAGCAGGTGATGTTCTTTGGAGAACAGGTGCATTGAGCCACCGCGGCCTTTGCTGCAACCTGTTTCCTTGCCGAACAGTTCACTCATCACCTCACGGGCTGGAACACCAGCACTCAGGGCATGAACGTGATCGCGGTAGGTGCTGCAGAACCAGTCGTGTTGTCGCTTCATGGCACCGATCACACCGGTGCTCACAGCCTCCTGACCGTTGTAGAGGTGCACGAAGCCAAACATCTTGCCGCGGTAATACATCTCCGCGCATTTGTCCTCAAAGCGGCGCCCGAGGGTCATGTCGCGGTACAAAGCCAGGCCGGTCTCCTTGTCAACGTTGGCCCTCTGGGCTGTCACCAGGGTCGAAAGCCGCTCTGCATGGTCACCAAGCACAGATTGTCCTTCGGCGGCGGAGGAGTTGCGTGACTCTGTGCCGATTGCGATGTCCTGGCCCATGGCACCACCTGTTTGACCACAGACTTTAAGGGTCCATGGCGGATCGATGGGCAAAACCCCAGACACTGCCTACAGTTTGCTGCCAATGGCTGCAATGCTGGTGGACCTACCCATCGACCACTTCCGTCTGCTGGGGGTTAGTCCGACGGCGGAACCTGATGCAGTGTTGCGCGCACTTCAGTTGCGCCTGGATCGCTGTCCTGATCAGGGGTTTACCCATGAGTCGCTCAATCAAAGGGCTGAGCTGCTCCGCTTGTCAGCGGACTTGCTCACGGACCCTGAGCGCCGTGGCCAGTACGAAGCAATGCTGCTGGAGCTCGGTCAGGATCACCCCGGCGACACGGCTGGTCTGGAATTGTCCTCCAATTTGGAGGTGGCTGGTCTGATGCTCCTTTGGGAAGCCCATGCACCCCATGAGGCCTTTCAGTTGGCCCGTCAGGCCTTGCAGCCGCCTCAAGCTCCTGCTCTAGGCAGTGGCAGAGAGTCGGATTTGGCCTTGCTGGCTGCTTTGGCAGCCCGTGACGCGGCTGATCAGGACCAGCAGCAGCGTCGCTATGAGTCAGCGGCGAACTTGCTGCAGGAGGGGATGCAGCTGCTTCAGCGGATGGGCAAGCTCCCCGAGCAAAGGCAGGTGCTGGAAACAGATCTCTCCAGGCTTCGTCCATTCCGAATTCTGGATCTGCTCAGTCGTGATTTGGCTGAGCAATCAGCGCGTCAAGAAGGCCTGGTGATGCTGGAGCGCTTCATCAGCGATCGGGGCGGACTCGAAGGCAGCGCTCTCGATGGGTTGGAGACGGCTGACCTGCCCGCCGGCATGGATCAGGGTGCTTTTGAGTTGTTTTTTCAGCAGATTCGTCGCTTCCTGACCGTGCAGGAGCAGGTGGATCTCTATGGACGCCTGCAGGAGGCCGGCTCAGCGGATGCTTCCTTCCTGGTTGTGATGGCCCTTGCGGCTGCAGGCTTTTCCCAGCGCAAGCCTGAACGGGTTCAGGACGCCCGCACCCGTCTGCAGGAGTTGAAGCTGGATGGTCTTGACACCCAGCCTCTGCTCGGATGTCTCGATCTGCTTCTTGGTGATGTGGATCGGGCTGAGCGTCATTTCGCCAGCAGCCCTGATCCGGCCGTCAAGACTTGGTTGTCAGCGCATCCTGGCGACGCCTTGGCTGCGCTCTGCGACTACTGCCGCACCTGGCTGGGACGGGATGTGCTGCCCGGGTATCGGGATGTTGATTCCGAGGCGATTGATCTGGAGGCCTGGTTCGCTGATCGGGATGTGCAGGCTTATGTCGAGCGGTTGGAGCGACAGCTGCAGCCAAGGGATTGGTCTTTCGATGACTTTTCCCCGCTGACGGTGGATCCCGACGGCACACTGCCGCTGCCCCTGCTTGATTCCGAGCCTTCAGTCGATGACCCGGAGGAACAAAACGACGCGAAAGTGGGAGGTTTCGCATGGCCGGCACTGCCTCGACCAGCACTGCCTCGACCGACGCTTCCGTCCATGCCTCAGCTGCAATGGCCAGAGCTGCAATGGCCGCAGCTGTCTCAACCCAGTCGTTCGACCTGGATCGGATCCGGGGTGTTTCTTGCTGTGGTGCTGGTGATCGGGGCCTTCAGTGTGGTCGGTCTGCGCCGTGAAGCAGAGCAGCCCCAGCTGGCTGGTGATCCATCAATAAATGCACCTGTGGATCAGCCGGCTTCAGATGCTCAGCAGCAGGACTCTGGGGAGAATTCCACTGGTAATGACACCGACAAGTCCCTTGAGAATGGCCAGCCAGCGCTCACGGAAGTGCCCGGGCTTGAGCCTGCCTCTCCCACTGGGTCTGCAGCTGATCAGCTGCTGCGTTCTGATCGCCCCTCCGAAGCCCAGCTAGAGGACCTGCTTCAATCCTGGCTGGATCGCAAAGCGGCTGTTTTGCGTGGTGATGGTTCAGCGGATGAACGTCTTGAAACGATTGCCAGATCCGGGCTGATTAACCAGGTGCGTCAGCAGAGATCTGCTGATCAATCAGCAGGGCTGACCCAGAAGGTTGAGGCCTCAATTGATTTCATGAGGGTCATCAGCCGTACTCCCAATCGCATCGAGCTACGTGCCGATGTGGACTACAGCGATCAAACGCTGAATGCAGCTGGAACGGTGGTGAACAGCACCGCGCCAAGATCGCTCAAGGTGACGTACATCCTGGGCCGAGATGAGGATGGTTGGCGCCTTCAGGCCTATGCACCGATCTGATCGACCAATCAGTGTCGTGCAGATAGAGATTGCACCTTCAGTCCCTGCCACTTTTACGATCAGAGAACTGAAACCGATATCCGGCCGATGTTCGATGAGCTGTCAGCCCGCTTTGAAGACGCCGTCAAGGGGCTGAGAGGCCAGGACCAAATCAGCGAAACCAATGTGGAGGGCGCACTCAAGGATGTGCGCCGCGCTCTGCTTGAGGCGGATGTAAGTCTGCCGGTTGTCAAAGATTTCGTTGCGGAGGTGCGCGAAAAAGCCGTGGGCGCCGAGGTGGTGCGCGGGGTCTCTCCAGACCAGAAGTTCATTCAGGTGGTTCACGACCAGCTGGTGGAGGTGATGGGCGGTGACAACGCCCCCCTCGCCAAGGCCGATGAGGCTCCCACTGTGGTGCTGATGGCTGGCCTACAGGGTGCTGGTAAAACCACGGCAACTGCGAAGCTCGGACTCCACCTCAAGGATCAGGGCAGACGGGCGCTGATGGTGGGAGCTGACGTGTACCGTCCGGCTGCCATCGAGCAGCTGAAGACTCTCGGTGCACAAATCGGTGTCGAGGTGTTCAGTCTCGGTGTTGATGCCAAACCTGAAGACATCGCAGCGGCAGGTCTTGCCAAGGCCAGGCAGGAAGGCTTCGACACGCTCTTGGTCGATACCGCCGGTCGCCTGCAGATCGACACCGATATGATGGAGGAAATGGTGCGGATCCGAACCGCCGTGCAGCCGGATGAGGTGCTGCTGGTGGTGGATTCGATGATCGGTCAGGAAGCGGCTGATCTCACCCGGGCCTTCCATGACCAGGTGGGGATCACCGGAGCCGTGCTCACCAAGCTCGACGGCGATTCCCGTGGTGGTGCTGCTCTATCGATCCGCAAGGTGAGCGGTCAACCGATCAAGTTCATCGGTACGGGGGAGAAGGTGGAGGCCTTGCAGCCTTTCCACCCCGAGCGGATGGCGAGCCGCATCCTCGGGATGGGCGATGTGCTCACCCTTGTGGAGAAAGCTCAGAAGGAGGTGGAGCTCGCCGATGTCGAGCAAATGCAGAAGAAGCTGCAGGAGGCCACCTTTGACTTCTCGGATTTTGTGAAGCAAATGCGCCTGATCAAGCGCATGGGATCGCTGGGTGGATTGATGAAGATGATCCCAGGCATGAACAAGATCGACGACGGCATGCTCAAGCAGGGGGAGCAGCAGCTCAAGAAGATCGAAGCGATGATCGGTTCCATGACGCAGCAGGAGAGGGAGAACCCCGACCTGCTTGCCAGCGAGCCCTCTCGTCGTCGGCGCATCGCCCGTGGCAGCGGCCACCAGCCCAACGATGTCGACAAGGTGCTGGCTGACTTTCAGAAGATGCGCGGTTTTATGCAGCAGATGTCCCAAGGTCAGATGCCAGGAATGGGAGGAATGCCCGGAATGGGTGGCATGCCAGGGATGGGAGGAATGCCGGGCATGGGCGGAATGCCAGGGATGCCAGGGGGCACGCCCGGCGGTCGTGGCGGTGGCCCTCCGCGGCGTCAGCGACCGGTCAAGAAGAAGAAGGGATTCGGCGAGCTCTGACGGGCGGCAGGTTAAGTTGGTTGTTTGGCGCTTCTATTAGCGCCGAACAGTCCCTACCCACAGCCAGCGCCACGATGATCAAGCTCCGCCTGAAGCGGTTCGGTAAGAAGCGGGAAGCAAGCTTCCGCCTCGTGGCCTGCAACAGCACTTCGCGCCGTGATGGTCGTCCCCTGCAGGAGCTGGGTTATTACAACCCCCGCACCAAAGAGACCCGCCTCGACGCCGAGGCACTGCGTGAGCGTCTGAGCCAGGGCGCTCAGCCCACCGATGTTGTTCGCACCTTGCTTGAAAAGGGTGGTCTGATCGAGAAGAAGGTTCGGCCAGCAGAAGTGGTCGGCAAGGCCAAACAAGCTCTTAAGCGTGAAGCTGATTCCAAGCAAGCCTCCAAGGATGCCGCTGAGGCTAAGGCTGCTGCTGAAGCTGAAGCCAAGGCTGCCGCTGAGGAATCTCCAGGAGATGACGCGGCCAGCGCTGAAGGCTGATTGACAGCATGTCCGAGGCAACCTCACTTGGTCGCTTCGTCTTTGATCTGCCGCATACGGAGGCCGCACTTGCTCTGGCAGGTGGTCCTTCATCACAGACGCTGCGTCAACTCGAGGCACTGACAGGGACCACTCTGGTTTTGCGTGGTCTGCAACTTGAGATCAGCGGTCGTCCCAGTCAGCTTGAACGCACTGCCGCTGTTGTGGAGCTGCTGCGCAAGTTCTGGGAAGAGGGTGAATCCATTTCTCCCGTTGATCTTCAGGCGGCCCTACAGGCGCTAGACACCGGCCGCAACCATGAGCACGAAGCCATGGGCCAGCAGGTTCTGGCGCGTAATCAACGCGGCAATCTTCTGCGCCCGCGCACGCTGCGTCAGAAGGCTTACGTGGAGTCGATGGAGCGCCACGATCTCACCTTCGCGCTCGGTCCTGCCGGCACAGGTAAAACGTTTTTGGCCACTGTTCTTGCCGTTCGCATGCTCACCGAGCGCAAAGTGGAGCGGCTGGTGCTGACTAGGCCTGCGGTGGAGGCGGGAGAGCGACTGGGCTTTTTGCCTGGTGATCTCCAGCAGAAAGTGGATCCCTATCTGCGTCCTCTCTACGACGCCCTGCACATGTTGATGGGGCAGGAGAAAACAGCAGCACTGCTAGAGAAAGGTGTGATTGAGGTGGCACCACTCGCATACATGCGTGGCCGAACCCTGGCCGAATCCTTTGTCATCCTTGATGAGGCTCAGAACACAACGCCGGCACAGATGCGCATGGTGCTGACCCGTTTAGGAGAGCGTTCTCGCATGGTAGTGACCGGAGACACCACCCAGGTGGATCTGCCGCCAGGCCAGCTCAGCGGTTTGGTGGAAGCGTCGGAGGTGCTGGATGGGGTCGAAGGTGTGGCTGTTTGCCGTTTGACATCGGCTGATGTGGTCCGTCATCAGCTGGTGCAGCGCGTGGTGGATGCCTATGCAAGGCGTGACAAGAGCCATCCCCGTCGAGATGCAAGACCGATGCGGCGGTCGATGGGGAGATCCGCACCGGGTTGAAAACCACAACCTGTCTGTAGCTGGCAAAATATGACTAGTGATCTGGGGCAACATGCCAGCCAGCAGCAACTTCCAAAACGCCATTCGCGAAGCGCAATCCAGCGCGCTTGTAGGTCCCAATGTGGTCAACAAAGCTCTCCCTTATGTAGGGGGCGGCATGGCTCTGACAGCTGCAGGAGTGGTTGGAGGAATGGCCACCATGGGCTCCATCGGACTCTCTGCCTTCAACACCCTGTCGTTGGTGGCAATCATTCCCTGGTTCATTCTGTTCTTCGTGGCCCAGAACGCGGCCAATAAGGGCAACAACGGCACGGCTCTGCCGCTGATGGCCACCTTCAGTTTGCTCACCGGCTTCACACTCACTGGCCTTGTGCTGCAGGCGATTGCTGTTGCAGGTGTTGCATCGATCGGGATTGCTGCCCTTGCCACGGGTCTCACTTTTGTGATCGCCTCAGTGGTAGGTCGCCGCATGAGTGAAAGCGTCGGGCAGGCTCTTTCGGCTGTGGTCGGTCTTGGTCTGATGGGGCTGATCATTGCCATGCTCGGCATCTTCGTAGCCGGCTTCTTCATTCCTGGCATTTATGCAGCAACCAATCTGGCCATTGCGGGTCTTGGCACGGTGCTGTTTGTGGGCATGGCCTTCGTTGACTTCTACACGATGCCCCGCACCTACCGGGACGATCAGTACCTTGCTGGCGCTCTGGGGATGTACCTCACTTACATCAACCTGTTCATCTTCATTCTGCGTCTTGTGATTGCCCTTCAAGGCGGCGGTCGTCGTGACTGAATGCACTTGAACTGATTGCATTGGAATCAACTTGACTTCAACCCAACCCCGGCAAAACCGGGGTTTTTTGATGGCCGAGATCTCAGGGTGTGACATTGATCGGACAACTCCAGAATCTTTCGCTGAATTGAAGTCACTGCTGCTGTCCTTTAGGCATGCAACATCGCACCGCAGAGGAACAACAGCGGGTTCTCACAATCCTGAGTATTGCGATCACCGCCGCACTGGGTGGTTTCCTGTTTGGCTATGACACGGCCGTGATCAATGGTGCGGTCTCCGCCATTGAGGCGACGTTTGAGACCTCGCCGTCCCAGCTGGGATTGACCGTGTCTTCTGCCCTGCTTGGCTCCGCAGCCGGTGCCTTGGGTGCCGGATGGTTGGCCGACCGTTTCGGACGTCGACCCAGCATGGTGCTTGCAGCCGTGCTGTTCATCCTCAGTGCCGTCGGTTCGGCTCTGGCGCCACGACTGGTGGACCTGGTGGTCTGGCGTGTATTAGGTGGAGTGGCCGTGGGCTTCGCCAGTGTGCTCGCACCGGCCTATATCGCTGAGATTTCTCCAGCGGCGATGCGGGGACGCACGGGATCTCTCCAGCAGCTTGCGATTGTGCTTGGCATCTTCATTTCACTGCTGTTCAACTATCTGATCGTGCTGGTCACATCCGACCAGGAGCCCACGTCGCTTGTGGGCCCGATGGCGGCATGGCGCTGGATGTTGATGGCCGAGGTGGTTCCGGCTCTGTTGTATGGCTTTTTGGTGTTGCGGATTCCTGAAAGTCCCCGTTATTTGGTGCAAATCGGCGATCTGAATCAAGCGAAAACAGTGATTCGTCGCACGATCGGTGAACCCACCCAAGCGGTGATTGATCGCATTCAAGCCAGCCAAGGCAAAGGTGGCGGCGGCTCGATCAGGGATCTTTTCAGCCGTCGATCCGGACTGCTGCCGATCGTGTGGACAGGCGTTTTGCTGGCGATCTTCCAGCAGTTGGTCGGCATCAATGTGATCTTCTACTACTCGAGTGAGCTGTGGCAGTCGGTTGGTTTCAGCACCACCGAAAGCCTCAGCGTCACCGTGATCACGGCTGTGACCAATGTGGTGACCACGTTTCTGGCCATTGCCACCATCGACCGCCTCGGTCGACGGCCGCTGCTGCTGCTGGGGTCGGTGTTCATCACGGTCAGCTTGGGGCTGATGAGCTGGACCTTCTCCGGAGCCCCTCTCGTGGATGGAATGCCTCAGCTGACGGGAGTTCCATCGCTGTTCGCGCTGATTTCAGCGAATGTGTTCGTGTTTGCGTTCGGGTTCTCCTGGGGACCTGTGATGTGGGTCCTGCTGGGTGAGATGTTCAACAACCGGATCAGGGCGATGGCGCTGGGGTTGTCGGCCACGGTGAACTGGCTGACGAACTTCCTGATCTCCATGACGTTCCCGATGCTGTTGAAGTCTTCGGGTCCAGCGCTGGCCTATGGGCTCTATGCCACAGCCGGTGCCATCTCATTCTTCTTTGTGCTGTTTCTGGTTAAGGAGACGCGTGGCAAGGAACTGGAGGAAATGGCCTGAATAGATGAAATGCCGCATTTCGCTTCAGCGTTTGGCCAGGTTGGCATTGCTGATCAGTTGTTTCAGTTGGACAGATTGCGCCCGTGCGGATGATTTTCCCTCTGTTCAAGATTCTGTTCCGCCTTTGCAGCTACGGCCTGAGCCAATTCTTCAAAACTGGCTGGATGTTCCTGATTGGTTGTCGCTCTCCTTTGGCTATGTGAATGAAATCAATGGCAATCCCTGGGGTGGTCTTGAGCAGACGGCGACCTATACCCATAATCTTTCTCTGAACATGACTGCTTCCAGCGGTCTTGCTCTTTCAGCCGAAGACTGGCAGGAGTGGGACCACTGGAGTTTGATTGCAAACTTGTCTCAGCGATCGGGAACCAGTCTTTCTGAGTCAATTCCCAATGCTCAGGCGGTGCAGCAGATTTTTGGCTACGGCCAGACCTTCCGGCTCGCTGGACTCTGGGTTGAGCGTCATCAGACCGAATCAGGTCTGCTGAAGATCAAAGCTGGAAAAGTGGCAACGTTTGATGACTTTGCGTCATCGCCTCTGTTCTGCTTTTACTCCAACAATGGTTTCTGTGGGCAGATCTGGGGAATTCCCAATTCGCTTCCCGTAGCCGCCTACCCAGCGAATCAATACGGGGCTGTAGCGCATCTGGGGAAGACCGATTCAACAACACTCCGCTATGGGATTTATCAGATCAATCCCGATGCATTTGAACCTGGATATCACGGTGCTGACTTTCAGCTGAATGCATCCCGAGATGGCGTGGCTCAGTTTCTGCAGATCGATTGGCCTTTTGCGAGGACCCTCGCCCTTCCTGTGAAGCAACTCGATGATGGACGTGTTGTGCGAGTGCCTGAAGATGAGAAAGACCTGGATTTCATTTCGGGTCTTCCAGCACCTGGAGTGCAGTTGGGCGGCTGGCTTGGCCGCTGGGACTTCCCTCAACTGGAGAATCCAGAGCAATGGTCTGCTCGAAACGATGGTGTGTATGGACTCGTTTCTCTCCCGTTAACCCTGGGGGATCTGGCGCTGGATGGTCGCCTGTGGGCAACGGCCTCCTACGGCTTCAATCCCGACGTTCAGACGATTCCCGTTTTTGTTGCAGCTGGTTGGGTGGGTAAGGGCGTGCTGCGTCGCCGACCCCATGACGCTTTGGTAGTGGGGGTAACGCATGCAACCTGGAGTTCGCAGACTCCCAGCGGACAGGATTGGGAATCGATTCTTGAACTGGGCTACCAGATCGCCCTTGGTGACAACGCAAGTATCCAACCCAATCTTCAGTTCATCCTCAATCCGAATGGAACTCGTGAAAGACCTGATTCGATCGCTATCGGCGTGCAGATGACCGTGCTGTTCTGATCGATTTCCAATAAAAAACCCCGGATCAACTCCGAGGTACCGACATCGGTTGATCCCCATCACCCGGCCGATGCCGATAACAGTAATCAGTGTGCGACGAAAGTTGTCTCAACTTCAGATTGCCCTAATAGTGTTGCAAGCAGATGCTTCATGGTTCGTCACACCAGGTCTGGTGCTTGGTTCCAGCGGATGGTCTGTTTAGGGATTGTTCATGCTTGGGTCACTCTGCAACGGCTTGCACTGCATCGCCGATGGCCCGCTTTTGATGGTCGTCGTAACCCCAGCGCTCCAGAAAGGCCAGATCATCGCCACGACTGTGGTGCGCCGCTTCCAGCAGGATCTCAAGTCGGTCTTTGACGCGCTGGGAATCGAGCTGGCGCAGCAGTTCGGAGCAACGTTGATTCACGCGCTCTGACCCTGCTGCCTGTTCGTCGTCGTTGTTGTTGCGGTGATGCACAGCCATGGCTGCGCTCATGGCCAGATTGCGGGCCGTGAGATCCACCACGCCGTCGCCCGCTTCGCGCAGTTTGATCAACAGGGCATCCGGAAGTCTGTCCATCAGGGCGCTGTCGCCCGCAAGACTCACCACGAAGAAGCCTCTGGCGCCGTCACGGCTGACCACGAGTGCTCCAACCCGGTCGGCCATCACTTCATCGCTGATTTCGTCCTGGTCCCATTGCTTCATCCAGCCGGCGGCGATCTCCATGGCTTCCTGGAAGCTCGGTTCTCGCTGGGTCATGTACAGCAACTGTGTGGCATCACAAGCCTATGGGCAGGGTGCGGTCTTCAGGCGATGCTGAAGAGATGGATGCAGCCTCAACGTCGTTGTCTGTCGGCTACCGCTCGGGTTTTGTCGCCCTGATCGGACGACCCAATGTGGGCAAGTCAACGCTGGTGAATCAACTGGTGGGCGACAAGGTGGCGATTACCTCGCCGGTGGCTCAGACCACACGCAACCGCCTCAGAGCGATTCTCACCACGCAGGATGCCCAGCTGATCCTGGTGGATACTCCAGGTATTCATAAGCCGCACCACCTGTTGGGGGAGCGCCTGGTTCAGAGCGCGCGCTCCGCGATTGGGGAAGTGGATCAGGTGTTGCTGCTGCTCGAGGGCTGTGAACCGCCTGGTCGTGGTGATGCTTTCATCGTCAACCTTTTGCGTCAGCAGCGCTTGCCGGTGCAGGTGGTGCTCAATAAATGGGACATGGTCCCGGTCGATCGCAAGCCCGAGGCTGATGCGGCCTATCGCGAACTGCTGGGGGAGACCGACTGGCCGGTGCACCATTGCTCAGCCTTGAACGGTGAGGGCTGCCCCGATCTCGTGAGCGCTGTGAGTGCTCTGATGCCAGAAGGCCCTCAGCTTTATCCACCCGAGATGGTGAGTGATCAGCCCGAAAAGCTGCTGATGGCTGAGTTGATCCGCGAGCAGGTGCTGATGCATACCCGCGAAGAAGTCCCCCACAGCGTGGCGGTGAGCATCGATCGGGTGGAAGACATGCCGGCAAGCGGCAAAGGCAAGGCTCGCACTGCCGTTTTGGCCACCGTGCTTGTGGAGCGCAAGAGTCAGAAGGGCATCCTGATCGGGAAGGCTGGCGCCATGTTGAAGACCATTGGCCAAGGCGCTCGCCTGCAGATGCAGAACCTGATCGACGGTCCCGTGTATCTGGAGCTGTTTGTGAAGGTGGTGCCTGACTGGCGCAGCAAGCCTGCCCGGCTCAACGAGCTCGGCTACAGCGGTGACGGGTTCTGATACGGGACGTTCAGGCATGGTCATGCCGAAGACGGGATGTGACGCATGACCGATTCTCTGGATCAGTGCGCTGCCCTGCGAAGATGGCTTGATGGATGAGATCGCGTTTCCTCCAGCTGATCTGAAGGCGTTCCTCACACTGTGTGTGGGGTCCTGGATGAGTTTGCGCAGCCGTTTTGACCTCAGTGGCTCCGAGGATGACTGGCATACCAGTGACCGCGGTGAGGTGACCGTGAGCCTGAGTGTTCAGGCCGCTGATTCGGTCTTGTCGGTGAAATCTGCGGATGGAGCCGCCAGCGAACTTCGCTTCAGCAGCGATGGGGATCTTATGGTGATGGCTGAGGGAGCAGAGCGCAGCGGCCGCTGGCAACTGCGTGATGATGCCAGCCTTGAGCTCGAGCTCAAAGATGGAGACTCGGCTGCCACCGTGTTGGAACGCATCTGGTTCATCAAGCCCAATTTGCGCCTGCGCAGCACCACGGCCATTGCCACCGATGGCACTCCTCTTCAGGCGCGCTTCTGCTCCGAAATTCGGCGCGTGTCATCTCCTCAGGCCTGAGCTGTGGCGGCCTATCGCTTGGATGTGATCAGCCTCGCGCCCCAGGCGTTTGCACCGCTCCGGGAGCTCGGCGTGATCGGCAGAGCCTTTGCGGCTGGACGAGCGGAGCTGCATCTGCATAATCCCCGCTATTACGCCACCGATCGCTACCGCAAGGTTGACGATGAGCCCTATGGCGGTGGTGCGGGCATGGTGCTCAAGCCTGAACCTGTCTTTGCTGCCTTTGAGTCGATTCCGCTCAGCTCTCGAAGCAGGGTGCTGCTGATGACGCCACAGGGCCGGCCTTTGGCGCAAGCTGATCTTCAGCGCTGGGCTGAGAACCATGATCAGTTGGTGCTGCTCTGCGGTCACTACGAGGGCTTTGACGAACGCATTCGCTCACTGGCTGATGAGGAAGTGTCGCTTGGAGATTTCGTGCTCACCGGTGGGGAGCTGCCGGCCATGACGGTGATCAACGGCGTGGTTCGCCTGTTGCCCGGAACGGTGGGAACGGCGGCCTCGTTGGTGGAGGAAAGCCACAGCGACCTCTTGCTGGAACATCCGCATTACACGCGTCCTGCCGACTTTCGGGGGATGACCGTGCCTGATGTGCTGCGCAGTGGGGACCATGGCGCGATTGCCGAATGGCGCCAGCAGCAACGTGAACAGCGCACCGCTGATCGACGCCCTGACCTGCTGGATCGCTGGAACCGGCGCTCCAACGCCGAGAATGGCAGCGACGGCATGACTTGACCGCCACACCCATGAACCTCCGCATCGGCAATGGCTACGACACGCACCGGCTGGTGGAGGGGCGTCCATTGATCCTTGGTGGTCAGCTTCTGGAGCATCCGGATGGCCTGGGTCTGGATGGTCATAGCGATGCCGATGTGCTTGTTCATGCCGTCATGGATGCACTGCTCGGAGCCCTGTCGCTCGGCGATATCGGCAAGTATTTCCCTCCCACTGATCCGCGTTGGAAGGGTGCGGACAGCTTGGTGCTGCTGGAGCAGGTCGTGGCTCTGGTGAAAGAACGCGGTTGGCAGGTAGTGAATGTGGATTCCGTTGTGATCGCTGAACGGCCCAAGCTCAAACCACACATCGAGGCCATGCGTGGGGCGATCGCCCTGCGCATGGGGCTGGACCCCGATCAGGTGGGTGTGAAGGCGACCACGAACGAGCGTCTTGGGCCTGAAGGGAGAGAGGAGGGCATGTCATGCCATGCCGTCGCGCTGCTGACCAGACCATGACCTTGCAGCAACGCAGCAGAGATCTCCTTACTCTGACTGCTTCATGTCTGGCGCTACTGCTTTTGCTTTCCGGTCATCCCGATGTCAGCTTGGCCGCCTTCTCAGATCCTGATGGCGGCTACGACGTTGCAGTGATTGAGCATCTGCGTGTTCAGGTTCCCAGTCAGGGACGCAAGGCCTGGTTGGATGCGGAACGCGGCAGCTGGGAACCCTGGTTGGCTGGTCAGGATGGGTTCATTGGCCGTGATCTGCTCTGGGATCCTGAAACCGAAGAAGGCACCCTGCTGATTCGCTGGAGCAGTCGTGAAGCCTGGAAAGCAATCCCTGAGCATGAAGTGGAGGCAGTTCAAGAGCGCTTTGAGCAGCTTGCCCGTCAATCCACCGGCCAGAAAGAGGGAAATCCATTCCCGCTCGTCTTCGAAGGCGAGTTGTTGCCGCCGTGACCGTTCAGGAGTCACGCCTTGACCTGGAGCGTCGTCGCCGGCTTGGGATGGTCGAAGCCGTTTGGGGTGAACACAAGAGCGTTGATCAAATCGTGGCAATCCTGCAGGCCATGCAGATAGCCGGGGAGCTCGGCCTGGTGACCAGGGTGGATGCAGAGAAAGCGTCTGCCATTCAGGAACGCTGTCCTGCTGTTCAGGTTCATGGTCAGGCGGCCTGTCTCACCCTGGGTGAGATCCCAGCTACTGGGCAAGCCGCTCAGGTGGCTGTGTTGAGTGGCGGGACCAGTGATCGTCGCGTGTCTGAGGAAGCCTCTCTGGCACTGAGAGTTCATGGAGTTGCCACAGTCTCCTTCCTGGACGTGGGTGTTGCTGGTTTGCACCGTCTGCTGGATGTACTGCCTGACCTCACATCGATGTCGGTGCTGATTGCCTGTGCCGGCATGGAGGGTGCTCTGCCAACGGTGCTAGCCGGTCTGGTCCCTCAGCCGGTCATCGGTGTACCGGTGTCTGTGGGCTATGGGGTTAGCTCCGGAGGCCGAGCTGCACTCGATGGAATGCTCGCCAGCTGCGCTCCGGGACTCAGCGTTGTGAACATCGACAACGGCTATGGCGCTGCGATGGCGGCCCTGCGCATCCTCAAGGGAGTGGCTTTTCAGGATTGAGCAGGGTGCGGCTGGCTGGGCAGCAGCGGTTGGATCGGTTCACTGGGGTCAAGGTCGAGCATCGTTTCCACCCAGAGACGCATGGATCGGGGCAACCGGTTTTGTTCGTAGCGCTGCAGCGCCTCAACCAACACAGTTGAGTTGACCCAATGAGGTGATCGAGCGCGCATCGATGCTGAGCGACACCAGAACCTTGGATGTGAGGCGCCCGCTCCGCAAGAGGGGACGATTCAGGTTCCGGATTGTTGTCGGTTGAGTTCCGGAAGCAGCTTTGATCAGAGGTGCTGGAGATTCGGATAAGCCGTGACCAGCTCATCGGCGCTGAGAACATCGCCGACCCCGTCTGGCTGCCAGATCACCTCAAGGGCCATCAGATCGCTCGATGCCGTGGAACCCAGGATGCGCAACGATTCCCGTAGTTGTTCACCGTCATCGGCCTGTTTGAGCTTGACCACGCTGCGACTGGCCACCAGCACGGTGACAACGATGAATTCACTGGTGGCGTCAGCATCACCGCGCGACACCAGCTCGGTGGAGGCGGATTGAACGCCACCCACATTGGTCGTAATTTCTTCGCGCAGTTTGCTGCGCTCTGTCATCGACAGTCGATTGAAGGTGGATTCCGCCGCATTGAACGGCACGCTGCCTGACTCCACGTTGGCGTAAACCCACAAATCGGGCTGACGCAGCAGTGCAAGGGTGGTGTCCTGCAGCACCCGTTGGAGACCACTAGAGCTGCTGGTGTCGGCTCTGCTCGCAAGTTGACGCAGGTCGCTCTGCAAATCTTTAGCGCTGGCGAGCAAACCGATCTGGAGTTGCAACAGAGATACCGGGCCCATCGCGATTTCACGGGGACGCTCGTAGCCGCCCATGGACTGACGACCTGCTCCAGCGCCGCGGAAGGCATTCACAAGCACTCCGACAAAAGCCATCAGGACCATGAAGCCCAGCAGGCCACCGCCACCAAATCCGAAGAACGGAATGATGAAAGGGAATCCAATGCCACCGCCATAGCCGCGGTTGTAGCCCCCACCCATGCCACCTCCCATACCGCCGCCCCGGTACCCACCGGAGCGAGGCATGGAGGGTGCTCGGAAACTGCCGCCACCGATCCGCCCACCACGTGCGGCTTCACTCGGCAGAGGGTGGAAAACCAACAGCCCGATCATCAGCACCGGCACCATCAGGCCGGAAAGCCAGCGTCGCAGCTGAACCAGGGCGGAACGATTCGGCAATTGGGCCAAAACGGTGTTGGAAACTAAGTGGATCTTAGGAACCCCCGCCAACGATGGTGACGATCTCGAGGCTGTCTCCATCCTTGACCTGCTGTTCGGACCACAGGTCGGGGGTGAGGATCAGCCCGTTGAATTCCACGACCACCAACTTGGGGTGATGGCCGAGCGCTTCAACCACCTGATCCAATCGGTTGAGACCTGACTGGAGCTTGCGCTGTTCGCCGTTCACCGTGAGCTGCATGGCCTGAACCGAATGAATGAAACAAGCCCCTCAATCTTGAAGCTCAGCCGAGCCTTTGCAGTAGTTCGCGACTGGCGGCAGCTGGATCATCGGCCCCCATGATTGCGCTCACCACTGCCACCCGGGATGCGCCTGCGGCCAGCACCTCAGCGATGTTGCTGCTGTTGATGCCGCCAATAGCAAACCAGGGGACCCTGGCCGAATGCTCGGCTGTTCGCACCCAATCCAGACCTGCCGGCGTCCGATCCGCCTTGGTGGCGGTGGCATAGACCGGCCCGACCCCCAGATAGTCGGCACCGTCTTGCTGAGCCTGGTGGAGTTGTTCGAGCCGATGAGTGCTGCGGCCGATCAGCTTGTCGTGGCCCATCAGCTGACGTGCCTCTGCATGGGGCAGGTCCTCCTGGCCGAGATGCACTCCATCGGCATTCACGAGCAAGGCCAGATCAATTCGGTCGTTGATGACCAGCAGTGCCTGGTGTGCCTGACAGAGATCGGCAAGCTGATGTGCTTCCTGCAGTCGCAGTGCATCTGGTCCCTGTTTACGCCGGTACTGCACGAGCGAGACGCCGGCCTGTAGAGCGAGTTCCACCCGTTTCAACATCGCACCGCTTGGGTCGTTGCTGCCTGGATCGGTGATCAGGCATAGCCGTGAGCCTTCCAGGCGCTGACGCCGTTGGTTCTGCCCGCAGGCCTCCAGGATGCGCACCTCATGGTCGTAGAGCGCATAACGAACCTTTGCAGCTGTCTGGGCCAGCTCGGAATCACCATTGCGTGCGAATTCTTCGATCACCCGCAAGGCTTCCTGCACTCTGCTGGCGTTGGCTTTCAACACCTGTGTGCTGTTGGAGCGGGTTTGCTGAGCAGGGTGACTGAGCCCGGCAGCGGTATCGGTAGCTGTGGAACGTGCCTGTCTGTAGCAGTCGGCGTGCAGCTGCCCCAGCTGCTGTCGCCAGTCCTTGAGAGGCACCACCAGGTCCTGCCGGTCTAGTCCGAACCGACACCAGTCTTCGATGACCCGCAAGCCTTCTCGGGCTCGGTCGAGGTTGGCATCGATCATCCTCGCGACACGCGTGTCACTGCAAGGGGCGTCGGGCATCCATTCCATGGCACTGTGGGCAGGATCTCATGTCTGGTGTGGCGATGGAGAACGGTGGATCAGAAAGCACGATGCATGTCCTGGTATGGGGCATCGGTCTTCTCGGTGGCATCGGCGTTTTCATCGTGTGGGGCCTGACCAACGCCTATCCCGCGCTGTCCTGAAGACGCTCTCTCGCCTGTTGAGCATCACGACTGATCTGAGCACTGAGTTCTTCCAGACCTGAAAAGCGCTGTTGGCCGCGCAGGCGTTCAACGGGCTCTACTCGCAAAATCCGGCCGACCAATTCGCGATGTGTGTCGAGCAGATGCACCTCCACCGCTGAAGGTGATGCTGGATCCACGGTGGGTTGGGGCCCAAGATTCATCACCGCTGGCAGTGCAAGCGTCTCGTTGTCGACCCAGGCCCATGCTGCATAAACCCCTAAGCCGGGAAGGAATTTTCTGCCGTCCACTTGCAAGTTGGCGGTGGGCCATCCCAGCTGTCGGCCGAGGCCGCGGCCTTGCACCACTTCACCTTGGAAGCGGTAAGGCCGTTGCAGGAGATCACTGGCCATGGTGAGGTCGCCTTCTGTGAGAGCTTCACGGATGCGACTGCTGCTCATGCGGCCGCCTGAATCTTCCAGGATCGGCAGCACGCTCACGATGACGCCGGCGGCCTCGGCCAGGTTGCGCAGTGTGTCAGCACCACCCTCGCGACCACGCCCGAAACGGAAATTGGCGCCAATGGCGATGTGACGTGCCTGCAACGTGCCAATCAGAATTTGATCCACGAATTCGGCAGCACTGAATTGGGCGAGCTGGCGGTCGAAGGGCACCAGCACTAACTGCCTGATGCCAAGCGGTTCGAGCAAATGCAGCTTCTCGTCGGGTAGATCCAGGCGAAGTCGTGGTTCGCCATGCAACACCTCGCGTGGGTGTGGCCAGAAGCTCACCACCGTGGGGATTCCACCTGCCGGCTGTTGGCACACAGCTTCGATCACCCTCCGGTGGCCGGCATGCAGCCCATCGAAGCTGCCCAGCGCCAGGGCGGTGGGCATTCGGGCCTCCTCAGGGGAGCAGAGAGGAATCAATGGGCCGTGCACGGTGCAGTGGTTGATGGCAAGTTTGGACGACAGACCTCCTCGCCCGCATGGCTGATCGGCTCGACTTCCAGCTGCTGGCCCTAGGCCTGCGGCGCACTGCCTGGATTCGCTTCTGGATTCAGACCGCCCTTGGCATCGTGGTGATGGGGCTTCTCGCCTTCAATAACATCGGAGGCCGTCTCAGTCGGGAGGCCAATCGTGCGCTTGGACTGAGCCCTGGACTCTCTCTCACCACTCTTGCGTTCCTTGTGCTGCTTTTTAGCCTCTGGCAAGGCTGGTTAGTGGTGCGTCTCGGCCGTGCTCTCGGAAGCGATGCTCGCCCTAGTCGAGGGGAAGCGAGTCGCATTATTAAGCGCGGTCTGTTGGCCGATCTGATTGGTCTCGTCTTTGCGGTTCTTGGCTACCAGGCTCTCGCTGGCATCTTGTTTTTCCAGGCCTCTCAGCAGACTCCCGGCATCGCTATCGGTGGCCAGGGTATGCGTGAAAACCAGCCGATTACTTCACTGGAAATGCTCTCGGTGTTGAGTAATACCCAGGTGCTGTTTGCCCATCTGATCGGCTTGCTGTTCTCGCTCTGGATGTTGCAGAGGATCTACCGAACCCGTTGACCGTCAATCTCAACCTGGGGCAGGCCACTTAGTGATCCACGCCAGAAGAGTTCTGGTTGGATCGGTGTGAGTGAAGGTGAGTTGGTTCCGATCTGGGCCACGTCCGTGGGCCAGTCGAGGGGACCATCCCCACCCGACTTCAGGTCTTCGACCACTTTCCCAGCCAGCCAGTAATAAGTACGACCTTGAGGATCGGTTCGCGGACTGAACTGTTCCCTGTAGCGACGAACCGAAAGGCGGGTCCAGCGCATGGGACCCATGACCTCAGGTTTGCAAGGGGGCAGATTCAGATTGAGCAGCAGATTGGCAGGCCATCCTTCTTTCAGCGCTGATTCGGCCGTATCCATGGCGACCACAGCCGCACCCTCGAATTCGCGCCATTTGAAGCAGGCACTGCTCACCGCCATGGCAGGCCGGCTCTCCAGAGTGCCTTCCATCGCCGCTGCCACGGTGCCGGAGCAGAACACATCGGTGCCTAGGTTCGGGCCGTGATTAATGCCCGATAGCACCAGGTCCGGTGGCGTCTCCAGCAGTTCACAGATGGCCAGCTTCACGCAATCAGCTGGGGTCCCACTGCAGGCCCAGGCAGAGATTCCCTGGCCGAACAGCTGGTCGGCCCGCTCAGCTCTGAGCGGTTGCTGAATGGTGATGCCATGGCCCGTTGCCGAGCGTTCCTTGTCAGGGCAAACCACTGCCACCTGATGGCCTCGGGCCGCGGCTGCAAAGGCCAGTGCCTTGATGCCATCGGCAAAGATGCCGTCGTCATTGCTGATCAGAATCCGCAGCGGGGCCATTGGGTTGCTTATCAGTGGGGCGAACCTAGTCGTGACCACTGCTTACAGTCAGCTTTCGCGATGTCAAAGCCTTGAGCGACACAGTGTCTCTGCAGCAGCTCACCGACCAGCTGGAAGCGCTTGAAGCTGAGGCTGCTGAAGCGATCTCTGCAGCGGCAGATGCTGATGCCCTTGAGCAGCTTCGAATCGGATTGCTCGGTAAGAAAGGCCGCCTCTCCGGCGTGCTGGGGGCGATGGGCAAGCTGCCTGGCGACGAACGGCCGCTTGTTGGTCAGCGCGCCAACGTGCTCAAATCCCAGGTTCAGAGCCTGCTGAGTGATCGCCTGCAGGACGTGAAGCAGGCGGCGATGGCAGCACGGATCGCGTCTGAGACCCTCGATGTGACGGCATCTGCCCAGGGGATTCCCATGGGCCATCGCCATCCTTTGATCACCACCACTGAGGAGATTGTTGATCTCTTTTGCGGTCTCGGATACCAGGTGGAAGAGGGCCCTGAGGTGGAAACCGACCACCACAATTTCACCGCCTTGAACATCCCGCCGGACCATCCCGCACGGGACATGCAGGACACCTTTTATCTCAAAGACAATTTGCTGCTGCGCACACACACCTCACCGGTGCAGATCCGCCATCTCGAGACCCATGCACCACCGGTGAGGATCGTGGCCCCAGGTCGTGTGTATCGCCGCGACGCGGTGGATGCCACCCATTCGCCGGTGTTTCATCAGGTGGAGGTACTGGCCATCGATGAGGGGCTCGATTTCAGTCATCTGCGCGGCACGGTGATGGCTTTTCTCAAGGCGTTTTTCGGGGATCTGCCCGTGCGCTTCCGCGCCAGTTATTTCCCGTTCACGGAACCGTCAGCGGAAGTGGATGTGCAGTGGCGTGGCCGCTGGCTGGAAGTGATGGGCTGCGGCATGGTCGATCCAGCAGTGCTGGAGGGTCTGGGTTTGGATCCAGAGCGTTACAGCGGTTTTGCTGCCGGTTTGGGTGTGGAGCGGTTCTGCATGGTGCGCCATGGAATTGACGACATTCGCCGTCTTTACACCAGTGATCTGCGTTTTCTGGAGCAGTTCTGATCAGCGCGGTATTGGTGGCATCCTTCGCTGATTAACGACTTCATTGGCTCCTGGCAGCTCGGTCGTTGCGGCGATCAAGCAGACGCTGATCAAAAAGTCTCTGCGCGCGTGTCAGAGCTGGGTTCTTCTCATAAAGTGAGCACAATGTTGCCTGCTGCGATCGGTGCCCCGTGTCGGTCTGATCGTCAATGACGGCAAGTCGCTTGCCGTTGAAACCGCTGGCACGATTCAGTCGCGTCTAGAGCTTGGCGGTCACGAGGTGATCCGTGTCAGTAGCTCAGGCGGGATGGTGGGTTTCGCCAATCCCGATCAGCACTTGCGCATGTTGGGTTACAACGCCTGCGTTCCAGAGGGGTTTGATAACTCGATGGTGCTGGCGATCGTGCTGGGTGGGGATGGAACGGTGTTGTCCGCAGCGCGTCAGACCGCTCCTTTGGGAGTGCCAATTCTCACCATCAATACAGGACATCTCGGCTTCCTGGCAGAGGCTTACCTCGACGATCTCGATCATGCCCTGGAGCAGGTGCTCACTCAGCAGTGGACGATCGAGGAGCGGGCCCATCTGGTGGTGAGTGTGATGCGCGGCGATCAACGCCGCTGGGAGGCGTTGTCACTCAATGAGATGGCGTTGCACCGCGAACCGCTCACGAGCATGTGTCATTTCGAAATCGCCATCGGACGCCATGCGCCGGTTGATATCTCCGCCGATGGAGTGATTCTGTCCACGCCCACTGGTTCCACTGCCTATGCACTCAGTGCCGGTGGTCCTGTGATCACGCCGGACTGCCCGGTGCTGCAGCTCACGCCGATCGCTCCCCATTCCCTGGCTTCAAGGGCGCTGGTGTTCAGTGATGCTGAGCCGGTCACCGTATTTCCGGCCACACCTGAACGCCTGATGATGGTGGTTGATGGCTGCGCAGGTTGTTATGTGTGGCCGGAAGATCGTGTGCTGATTCGCCGCAGTGACCATCCCGTTCGCTTTGTGCGTCTCAGGGACCATGAGTTTTTCCAGGTTCTGCGCAACAAGTTGGGCTGGGGACTGCCCCATGTGGCCAAGCCCGATCGGCCATGACCGTTGCGCATGGCTCCATGGCAGGCAGCGTTCACGCTGACGTTGTGTTGCTGGTCGGCCACGAGGCGGTAGCGCTGGCGGAACGCCTGAGGGCTTCCGGATACGCCCCAATCAACTGGAACGCTGCTGATGACAGCGGGCTTGTCGTTGGAACCAATTCAGTTCCGGTCGCCGCAATCCTGGCCAGCGACCAGGGCGCGAGTGTTCTTGAGCTGCGCTCTCGTTTTGACTCACTGCCGATTCTGATTGGAGTGAGCGACGACAGCATTGCTGCTCGGGAGTCGGTGTTGGCTTGTGGTGCGGATGATTTCTGGTTTCCACTCAGTGCCCCGAGCGATTTGCTGCAGCGATTGCGCCTGCATCTCTCGATTCAATCCCGCAGTGCACTGAGACCCCCGATGCTGCAGCTCGCTGATCTCAACGTGGATATCACTTGTAGGCAGGTCCGTCGCGGTACTCGCTCGCTGGTTCTCACGGCCAGGGAATATGCGCTGCTGATGCTGCTGCTGGAAGAGCGGGGCAGGGTTGTGAGCAGAGAGCGCATCCTGCGAGATGTCTGGAAGGATGAGCAGGCTTCCACCAGCAACGTGATTGAGGTGTATGTGCGTTACTTGCGCCAGAAACTCGAGCAAGGCGGGGAGCCTCGATTAATTCATACGATCCGCGGACGTGGCTACTGCCTCAACGACGGCTTGCCGAGTCAGCGTCACGGTTGATGGACCAGCCCCCACTGCCTCCTCAGATCCTGCCGATCGAAGCGCGTTGGTGCCTCGATCAGCGCCCTGTGCGTTGTATCGCACTGGAGGTGGCCGATCAGCCTGATGAGCAACGGCGGGGATTGATGCAGCGCCCAGCCCTGCCGCCTCTTCGAGGAATGTGGTTTCCGGTCCGCCCCTCTGAGCCGATGCGTTTTTGGATGCGTCACACGCTTGCGCCCCTGGACATGGTGTTCATCCGCGACGGCAGGGTGCTCGATATCGCTGCCAACGTGCCGATCTGTGCGGCATTGCCTTGTCGTTCCTACTGGGCTGACGCTGATGGCAATGGCCGAGCTGATTTTGTTGATGGCGTGATCGAAATTGGTGCTGGTGAAGCTCAGCGCTTGGAGATTCGATCGGGTGATCCAGTGACGATTGACTCAATCAGTGCGCATTAACGTTGTTAGGTAAGGCTTTGAATTGTTGATCAATCACTGGTTGCTGAGCGTTGAAAGAACTGTTCTCTAAACCGTACCTTGGATGACGGTTACCCTCCCTTTAGGGATGGTTATCAGGGCAATAGACCAAAAGAGTTCTTAGAAGAGGCGGTGATGAACACATTGAAAATTCAATCCTCGACCCAGACCAATCTGGAGGCAGCTTTCGGCGGCGAGAGTATGGCGAGCCGTAAGTATATATTTTTTGCAGACGTTGCTAAAAAGCTTGGCAATCAGGAACTCGCGCGTTTATTCCGAGAGACTGCAGCACAGGAAACAGAACATGCATTTGCACACTTTCGTCTTTTGCATCCAGAGCTGGTATTTGATCATCCTGAGGACCTCAGTGAGGACTTCAAACAGATGTTGCTAGCTCGATGCCTTGAGCTGGCGATTGAAGGTGAGGTGTACGAATTTACCACAATGTACCCAGCATTTGCTGCTGAGGCTGATCAAGATGAGGATCATGCCATAGCTGATGAGTTCAAGGAGCAGGGCGAAGAATCGAAAGCGCATGCAACGATGTTTCACTCAGCTGCCAAGAACTTTGGGCTTCTGGCTGCAATTGAAAAGCATCATGCTGAGCGCTATGGAGTTGCTCTTGCTGCACTGAAGGGGGACGGAGAGCCTGGCGAGTCTGAACAACCAGTCGCCGACCAATGGATCTGCAAAAAATGTTCGATGATTTATGATCCTGTCGCCGGGGATCCTGATTCAGGTATCTCTCCAGGTACACCTTTTGAAGCCATTCCTGATGATTGGAGTTGCCCGATCTGCGGTGTCACAAAAGCAAGTTTTGTCCCTTATCGGAGTGCTCAATTGAAAGCTACTTGAGCAGTATTGATGTTCATCAATCTAGATGATCCTGTTGATGGTCTTTTGCTCCAGCAAGATTCAAGCAATGAGCTGTGCTTTTGGTGTGAGATTGTGCGGTTTTCGCTGAGTAGGGCTATGTTGAAGCTGTTAGGAGTTGTATAAAATGATCTCCTGCTATCTGCAGAAACTTGTTGGTCAAATCAGGACGAAGCCCAATGAAGAGTGGCTTCGTCTCAAGGATGTGATTGAGTGCGGTGGGGATGCAGGCTTAGAAGTCTGGCTAAAGGAAGTCGCGGCGCTTGCCTCGGACCTTGAGATCAATTTCGAATCTGCCTCCAAAGGCAAGAAAACCAAGTATTGCCTCAAAAAAGTTCAAGCTCTTGAAGATCGCTATAGAAGACAGGCGGCAGCTTATAAAAAAGCGATTGATATTGGCCTAATTTATGACAACAAGCTGCCAAGGCTTTACAGCTCAAGCATGACCTTGCTGATCAATCGTTACGCGCGCTAGCGATTGAGGAGCTGATCGGTCGACACCTCGACTGATAGCAATTATAAACAAAATTGCTTCATGTGATCTTGGCTGTTGTGATAAATCATGCCTGCGCGGCTTGCTTTCCGAGCAATTATTTGCCAAAGCGACAAAGTTATGGCATCTCCCGTGTCATCCTTTTTCTACGAAGCCGATGATCATTATTGTCGTGAAGTTGAGCAATGGTGGCAAGAAAGGATTCGATATTTGATCGGCAATGGTCAGGCTTATGACGCTGCAGCTCTGTTTGAGGATTTTGAGCTTGAGCGGAAATTGACCATTGTGAAACCTGAGAGTGATGAAATCAGGTGACCATTCCAGTGAGCTGTTGATTGCTGCTGATTAGCAGATGATCACGGACGAGATCACCCCCACTCATTTATTCAACTTGGTCTTGAACGATCAAGTTGCTTTGTTGTTTAAATCACATCTCTGTGGCTCTTTGCGTCCTGCGCGTATGTATTAGTACTTGTCAGTAGTCGCCAGATCTCAGAAAAGCGAGTGGCCTAGAGGTGTCTTGGCGCGCACGGATCGGTTGTTACGTTGGTTAATATTCTTTAACTAGCACTCTTGCCCCATGTCTGAAGCAACGAACAAGTTCACTCCTGACCCCTATAAGTCTTTCAGTGAGAAGATGAATGGACGAGCAGCAATGCTCGGGCTTGGCATTGGATTGGCTGTAGAAGCCTTGACCGGTAAAGGCATTATTGAGCAAGTCGCTACATTTAACCAAGCGTCTGTGCTGGACCTCTCGGGCATCAAGGGATTGCTTGGAGTGATGTTCAGTTGCGTTGGAATCCTTCGTTGAACGTCATTGCACATACGGTCTGACGCCTCTGCCTTCGCTTCGGCGGAGGCATTTTGTGCTCGGTGATCTTCACCAGGCAGCCTCAGCCACTGTCCAGCCGTACTCCTTGAGCTGGAACCACAGAGCAACAGCGTCCTCGTATCTCATGCTTCGCCTGGCCTTCAGAAGCGCAGGCTCATCGCCAGGCATGGGTCTCCCGTTATCGACAACCACTCCTGCGTTCAGTGCCCGAGCGTCTGGGTCTCTGTGGAACCTTGTGTACCAGCATCCCTTTGGGTCTTTCAGCCATCCATCCATCGCTTTCCTCGCTAGCAGCCAACACAAGGCTAGGAGTACAGGCGTACCATGTCTAGTCTCTTTGCTGGCCGCGGAGCGCCTCAATCCCGTCAAGTCTGTCGTGGTCGCTGTTGGTTGCGAAATCATGAGCCAGGTGCGCTGCTGTGCATGAAGCGGCTGAGAAAATAATTCGGAGTTCCGAGCATCAGAGGCTGAAGATCACTTGAACAGCTCCCGTTCAGGTTTGGCGCTTGCTCTAAGGGGGGATCCGCTGGTGGTGATTTTCAATTGTCTTGAGAACTACTCTTTACTGCTTTCGAATTGTCTGAGAGCTGTTGCGCACTCTGGGGCTCCCTTGGTCTCGTGGATGCCTCTGAAAATCTGCTCTTTGATCTCAGGGCTTAGGCTCTTGTGTTCCTCAATTCGCTCGAAAGCAAACATCAAGTCTGGTTTGGAGAGGGCACCTGCAGCGTAGAAAGTGCACGCTCCCGCTAGCCATCCGAAGTTGAAGGCGTATCGGTAAATCTGTTCATCTATTGGGTTTAATTCAGCAGAAACTGGAATGCATGCTGCCGTCAATGTGAAAGCGGTGATAGCAGAAATGAGTTTCATATTTTTGCTCTTGTCACTGACGATGCGGAAGTCAGGTGGCTGGAATAAGGAGCAGGCTTGATGCATCAGCTGTCAGGCTCCTTCAAAGCCTCTTCAAAAATTGATCCGGCCACATTCACGCAATCACCAGTGATGTCAATCTCAGTTGAAATCATCCCAAAAGCAATAGCTGAAACCTTGGATTTTAATTTACCTGCTGGCTCAAATTCGACATCAATCTCTCCATTGACTTCCAAAGCCTCATTAGCGTTAGCAATGCTTGCACTCAAGACACCACCGGTGATGTTTGCTTCATCCCAGCGGTAGTCTTTTTTGTCTGAAGATGTTTTGTAGGACATGAATCTATTGCCAATAGGATCGATTTTCAAATAAACAGTTTCTGCTTTGATCTCCCCGTCATTAATAATCTTCCCCGTCTTGATCTCAGAGGAGGTAAGCCTCGTTTGGTTTTCGCATTTCAAATAAATAAAATCATCGGCGAATGCAGGAGGTGATGAGAGTAGTAGAGCACCAAGGATGATTAGGGGTTTCATTTGACTCTTTACTAAACAAACTAACACTCTCCTTGCTCCGATCCTTTTGTGGTGGATCTCAAAGCCCGCCTCTCAAGATCAAGGCAGCTCATAAAGTCCACCAGCCAAACCCCTGCTAGCTCATCTGTTGTCTGATTTCATACCATCTTTAACTCTTGATCTAGCTGGTACGTCAACTTGTATCTTCCGTGCGTTGAGAACAACTATTCAACTGATGGTGAGAGAAAAAGGACAGATCAGGGCCAAGACCTTATAAGGCTCAGAAATTTCTGCTGGGTCTTGGCCGATCACAGCCATATGGCTGATGCACTTGTGTATGCCTGCATCAAGCAGGGCTGTGTTGTTGCTCACAGGGTCTTCCAATCGGATCCGGGAGGTTGAATGCAACCCAGGAAAAACCTATGGAACCCATTACCTCTACCGTCGTCATCCTTGCTCTTGTGGCACTGGCTTGCTGAGCGTCACCACTTGGGTTGGCAGCGTTTCCAGCCTGACTTCTGCATGGTTTCCCAGGCTTCGATGGCGTTGTGCCTGAGCATTCGTCTGACGACGGGCTGACCACCACCCCGTAGCGGTCTGGTCTCGACGACGACCCATTGAGCATGTGCGGTGGGCGAGTCATTCGAGAAGCTGCAGACCTTGCCTTGCCGGTCATTCACCAGCCAGCCGACACCGTTCTTCGGCGCGTGGTGGTCAACAAGTGGGCGGTCCTTGTTTGGCATCTCGTCACGTTGGCAAACTCTTGACTGACACTGCTGGCCTGCTGCCGGTGATCACCACCTTTCACTTTCAGACAATGCATCCAAAATCAGCCAACATGCAAACGCTCCGTGACTGATTCTGCCCAGCAGCCACTGCTCACACTTGGCGACAAGCAGTACGCCATTGATTCGCTGAACGACCAAGCAAAGGAATTGGTGCAGGGCTTGCAAGTTGCTGAAGCACAGCTGCGTATGACCCAGGACCAACTGAACGTGATGATGTTTGCCCGGCAGTCAATGTTGGATCAGCTGACAACAGCGCTGGAAGGCGTCGAACCGGTCAAGGCTTCCTGAAAAAGGACAGGACTGCAGGAATCACAACGGCTTGCCCCAATCGATCCAGTCCACCCAGCCATAACAACCCTGAATCAGTTGCTTTGTCCGGTCATGGGCACGCTTCAGGTCATCAGGGTCAGCCGTTGACCACCACTCAGTAAACCTGCCGCATCGTCTGCCATCACCGCCATCGTCTGCTCTGTCAATGGCGTACCAGTTGCCTTCTGGTCCGTGAAGCTTTCTAGGTCCAACTCGCTTCCTTCCTATATGGACTCAGAAAAGGACTCACTTAATGACTTAGTTATCCTGCAAAGCCTTTGTTAGGAGTTCAATTTGGCCAAGTTCAGCCAAAAAATCTCTTCGGTTGCACACCCTTGACAAACGTTGTACGGGAAACGGTTTCCTGAGAATAGGGACACATGAAAGGACACACGTTAGGGCTCACCAAGCAGTCTCAGCAGTGGTCCATCCACAGCTCGTGAGTGGAACCAGAGCCCCACAGCCTCCTCGTATCCCATGCTTCAACGACTCTTGAGGAGGATCGGCACTTCGCCTTGCTTTGTCCGTCCGTTGATCTAACGACCTCTCAGCTGATGGCGAGACAAAAGGACAGATCAGGAGCAAGACCCGGAGGAACCCTCTGTGAAGAGCAAGAGAGGGGGCATGGGGGTCTTTCAGCGTCCGTGGAGGTACGTAATTGGTATTCGGAAATTCCCGTTGAAATGCTCTGACCCCTAGGTGAATACCTGAATGGGGGATAGCTGAAGCGGGAACAATCACCCTTTCGGCTATCTGATTCCAATTAATTCCGGAGATGGCGAAGAGGTCCAGGAGTGATGACCTCCATACACCTTCAAACCATGACCAACAACAACCACAACAACGCCGTCAAGACTTCCTTCGTTAAGCGAGCTGCTAAAGCCGTTGCATTCGCAGCAACTCCCTTTGCAATCGCCCTCGGCATTGGCGTAATCAACGCGCCCACTGCTGAGGCCGCAAGCTGCCGCTATGAATATGCCGGCGGCCAAATGGTTCACATTTGCTGCACTTCACAAGGTCAATGCTGGGTACAGCGGTGATAACTGACTTGTCGGGAAGCCTGAAGCCGTCAAAGCGAGGCTGAAAGCTATACAAGACCCGACAAGGGAAAGGCAGGGCGGTCTAGTTGTGCTGATCGATCTCCCGACAAAACAACCTCAAACCAAACACGCCCCGCCAAGTGCGGGGTTTTTTATTGCAGCGGGGAATGCTTTAAGCAGTTGCACCCAAGCCATGCCCCTTCACACGTTGACCACGGTGACGCTGCTGACTGAACTCCTATTGGCACTCAGAGCAAACAACGCTGAAGGCTTCAAGCTGATTAAAAACAAAAGATTGAACTTGATACTATTTCAAAAGCACAATTAAAACAAAAGCTTCATCACTCTTCCACAAGCAGATCGCACCATTGATTTTTTCTCAAATTATTATTAATAATTCCAATATCGAGCATCCCCTTGGTCGTGACTTTATACGTCTTATTGATATGCTTTTGTGCCTCTTCCTTACTCAATAGATCATCCAAAATAAGATTGCAATACACACCTATCAACATAACACTCGCGCCTGCTGTGATACCTTCACCAAATTTTGAATTCGCTATCTGCTGTAGCTGATCGTTGCTGATTTCCCGCATCTCACCCTGGGACTGATCCGCAAGACCTGTCTGAGAGCCCAATGGTGAGAACATCATGATTCCGATCAATAACAGCGGCTTCAATGCAACCAAACCCTGTGTACGCATAGCTCGTTATCGTCGCTACAGCATTAATAGCGTGGACTTGTGTCATTTGCCTTCAACACACCAGCCCGACAGGTCCACCCAAACAACTGTAAAGAGGGCCCACTGCCGACAATCAATGAATTTCGACCACAACTCAATGGCATTGACTTACTACGACCTCAACACAAACCGATGAGGGTGTAGCGGATCATGATGATGTGATCCAACCATCAGTCTTGACTCGGCAAGAAGTAAAGATGATGACTTCGTCCGACCTAAAGACTGGGGACCAAATACCTCGAGTACTCAAAGAGGAGATCATGGCTAAAACAGGGACAAGCTACTGAAGCGATATGGAGTGGCACCAAACGGCCGACTGTGTAGAGGAAAAGCTTCAAACGATTCAGCAAATGCACAGGCTGAATGGCATTTCAGAGCTCATGGCACTAGCTGATTACTGCACCAAGAATCAATTGAAGACTGAGTTCATCACCAAAGAGCAGCACGATGCCCTTATTGACCCAGAAAATGAAGATGGAGCATGGGTTCTCCGTCGAAGCGGAGGAATAAGACTGAAGATCACATCTCAATCAGGAGAAGCAATCTTCAGCCTTCGCATCGAAGAAAACATCTGGCATGGTTATGCCGAGCATGTGGCTGACTGGTATAAATTTGCTGAGAACTCAAAAGCACTATTCCAAATTCCATCCAAAGATGAAACGAGCTGGCTGGTCTGAGGGGGCGACCCAAAAGGAGGAGCTCAGTCCCGAGAAAACCACCTGAATGGGTGATGTGGATTCAGTTCATTTCCGTAAGGATGAATACATTGGAGGGAAGACCCCTTCTCGACTGAACACCTCACACCAATCAAGTCCCGCCAAGTTCGGGGTTTCTCATAATTTCTACATCTCTATGCCCTTGTAGATAGCAGCTTGTGGAAAGAGATTTCTGTGTGTAGTGCAGAAGTCATTGACAACCTGCTGTGCCTCCTCAATCTGCTTCGTGGGATCTTTAATTAACTTCTCTTCAGTGCTGTCAGTCACCAGCCATCCACCGGTCATCTCAAAAGACTTACAATCCATAATGGCAAGCGATGGCATCCGATCATCCCACTGAATGAAACTGCTTGGATAGATGAATGCAACTGCAAACTCAGAATTTTTCCCTAGAAACTTGAAAGAGGCGTACTGTTTTTTCTTTGCCCATTGGAATGAACCTCGTTGCCAATTGTCTGTTACATCCTTTTTTGTCACCTGTGCATTCACGGGCATGGCAAGGGATGAAAGAATCAGCGAGAAGCCAAGCACCTTCGATAGCATCAGCTTAATACATTTATATCACCTTATCAGAATACCAGGTTTCATCAATACGCTATCGATCTCCCGACAAAACACCTCACACCATTCACACCCCGCCAAATGCGGGGGTTTTTATTGCCTTGATCTTTGGGGTACACCTAAGCTCACAGAGGAGCAGAACATTCTTTCCATGTCACGCAGGACTACTGCCATTGCTGCTGCACTATCTGTGCTTGCACTTGGATCGCCGTTGAATGTCGCTCGTGCGAATCCTCCATTTGTAGAGTATTTCAATCAAGGCGTTGAGAGAATGAATTCAGGTAATTATCAAGGAGCAATTGCTGATTACACGAAGGCAATAGAGATTGATCCTCAGTATGCCAACGCCTATGTGAATCGTGGAATTGATAGAAAAATAATAAATGATCTCAAGGGCGCCTGTCTTGATTGGAGAAAAGCAGCTGGTCTTGGGAAAGAAAACGCTGCTGAATGGGTGAAGAAGCAGTGTCAGGCATCTACATCTGCTCAGCAGATGGAATGGGAAAAAATGCTGGTTGGAGAGTCAGCAGAGGCTGATCAAGCCGCTGCTGAAGGCTATTCATTGCGGGGTGAGGGTGTTCCAGATGGAGTGCCATTCTCAATTGAAGGCAAACCGGCCCCGGATGATTTTGTTGATGCTCAATGCATTAACGAGGACGATGTGCGCGAACCATGCAAACTCAAAGTTGACCGTATTAATAAGGCGATAGGTATTTGGACACCTCCTGGAAGGGTTTCATCAAGGCTTTCGATTTTTAAGGGCTCTTGCCTTGATGCTGGATGTGTTCTTCAGAATCCCGACTATGGATATCCAGAGGAATACAGGGGCACGACCAAGGTGGTTTCCTGGAGCGGAGAGCACGGAGGATTGCTGTTGAGACAGGATCACGGTTATGAATTTGAGGTCGTACCTCTAACACCATTCTCTTTTTAAAAGAAGACATAAAACACCCTCGCCAAGTGCGGGGTTTTTTATGTCAAGCAAGTGAATACGGTGCTTCCTGTCAACCGATGCTATGACTGCTGAACAGACCTGATACCCATGTCCCTAGAACAACTCAAAGCCTTCCTCACCAAAGCTAAAGGCAACACGAGCCTTCAGGAGAAACTAAAAGCAGCTAAGTCACCTGAAGATGTTGTGGGTATTGCTAAAGAACATGGTCATGAATTCACTGCTGATAAAATCAACCAGCTCAGTGAAGAAGAGCTGGAAGGCGTGGCTGGGGGTGGTGGTGAAGAAACTGGCCCTCATTCGCTGTGATAAATGACCTGGTGCTGGATTACGACAAGATCAAATAGTCTACTTATCAAAGCCGCTGCATTGACAGGGGATTTTATTTCTTC